>NZ_JBFUFF010000151.1:0-11404 GCF_056403555.1 Rhizobium sp. P2_G2 | reverse complement strand
ACACGCAGATATTTGCGGATGGTGTTCCGGGACAGGCCGGTCCTGCGGCCAATCTCCCGGATCGATAAATGCTCTCGAAAATGCCAGCGTCGGATCACGCTCAATAACGCCATGTCGATCACTCCGTAGCCCTCGCTGAAAACACGCAGGGCAAGGTTCAAACATGGGTCAATTCTCAGTGGAAATATTACGTCAAACTGGGTCAGTTCTCAGTGGCACTCAACAGAGAATAGCCAGCACGTAGACCGGCATGTTCAGGCCGAAGAGCTTGGCCTTCACGACCGTAAAAACCGGATCGTGTCGAATTTCACGCGGAAGGGAAAGGCTCGCACCTTGGGTGGCTAGGAAGGTGAAGCCTCGATAGATGAACATGGCACCCATGGTCACGATCATCGACGGCACTTGGAAACGCGTCGTGATGATGCCGTTGATCAGCCCGATCATGCCGGCCGCGAACAGGGACAGCACGATTGCCATCTCGACATTGAGACCCAGAATGCCTGTGAGCCAAAGGAAAACCACGCCCGTGATCGCGAAGACCGAGCCAACCGAAAGATCGACTTCTCCTGAAGTCATGAGCAGGGACTGGCCGATAGCGATAATGCCGACCTGCGCGGTCACCCGGAGGACCGAAGGAACGTTGTTCAGCCACTGGCCGTGGGTGCTGGCCACCATGACGAGAACCAGCAGCAGTGCGCCGAAAATTACGCTTGTCTCGATGCGGCCTGTCAGTAATTTAAGAGGATTCATGTCGCACCCTTCGGTGGCGGATGACCGTCTTCGCAAATCGGCGAGGACTGCAACCGCAGCGCTTCGCCTTACGATGGTCCGTTGCGAAAGGACGGACGGAGGGTCTGTCCCTCCGTCCGCACTCGGATCAGAACGGGTTCAAGTCGGCGTAGCCCTTCTCGCCAAACACGGCCATGACCTGCGCCTTGTACCCATCTACGTTGGACGCGTCGATGACCGCCGGACCCGTGATGATCGGCGCAATCGGATTCATGGCCACGCGTTTGAAGTGATAGAGCGTCTCATAGGCAAACGGTGCCTGGATCGGGAACTGCTGCGTGAAGGTGGCCAGACAATAGCCTGCCTTGATGGCTTCCAGCGACGATGGGGCATCGTCTGAAGTCAGGTACTTGATAGCCTTGCGGTCCAGTTCGTCGACGACATCGGCCCAAAGCTTGTTGGACGGCGCGCCACCGAAGACCACATCGACGTCGGCGTTGGCGGAAAGGTACGAACGGATCGCGTCCTTGGCAGCCTGCGGCTCTTCGCCCGTGACCACCTTGTCGGTAACGGTGCCCGAAGGCATTGCCGCGAAGAAGCCCTTTGCGCGCTGCTCATGGCCTGCGTGACCGAGGTGCGAGAAGAGATAAGCGACGCGCCGCGGCTTAGGAACATCCTTGAGCACACGCTTTGCCATCACGTCGCCGATTAACGACTCGTCGGCACCGACCCAGGTCAACAGCAGGCCCTTCAGCTTGGCGTTGTCTTCGGCGCTCGGCGGGTGCGAGGTAACCGAGACGAAGGGAATCCCCGCCGTCTTAGCCGCCTTCAAACCCGGCAGCAGCGCATCGACCGAAGAGATGTGCATCGCGATGCCATCGGGCTTCGCGTTGACCGTGGTATCGAGGAATTTGGCGTGTTCGGCCGGATCGTAGTTTTCGGGGCCGACGTACTTAATCTCGACCTCGGGATGCGATTTCATGTATTCTCCGCCCGCCTGGACGTGGAATTGCACGTTGGCGTCGGTCATGCCCCACAGGATGTGGACAAAAGTGTATTTCTTGCCCGCGTCGGCGGCCATGGCGACGGTGCTCATCAACGGGCTGGTCGCCGCGCCCATCAGGGGCGTTGCGGCAATGAGGCCAGCGGCCTTAAAAAAATCACGACGTTCCATACTTGCCCTCCTCGGCATGTTGGCGGCTGATCAGTTCGTCAGACGCACGTTGGGGTTTCTTGATGCGTCGTGCGACGCTCAAGTTCATCAATCGCCTCTTCCGGAAGACAGCCTAAGCCGTCCGCGGGAAGACACTCTCGTTTTGGGGAGCTGGGGGAATTCTGGGCCATTCGGCGGACTTGTGGTCGGCCTCGCACTCTGCGTGCCTCCCACTTCGGACCGAAGCGCGCCTCAGCGACAGTTTAATCTGTTCATTTCCATCCTCCGAAACACCCGGCTGGCAATCCTCCTGAGGCCATCTTCCGGACGCGATGATCTAAACATCAGAGATGCATCAAGTAAACGAAGGATCGGATAATTGTTGATGGGTATCCATCATTTTGGCGCTTGACGTCTCAAAAGCGGTGCATAATCAATCAGTGCAATATTCCAAGTCAATTGACGTGATCGAAATCGCATCATACGTTCGCATCGTCAGGAGACACAAATGGCTCATCAACGACCATGGCGCACGCCCACGATTTCCGAAATCGCGAGGGCCGCGGGAGTGGGAACCGCAACCGTCGACCGTGTCGTGAACGGTCGCGAGAGTGTCCGTGAGGCGACGAAGACCAAGGTGATGGACGCCATCGCGAAGTTGACACAGGGCGTTCCCGTTTCCGGTAAAGCCGACACGCCGACCATATCGTTCATTGCAGAGTCGGGCACGAGCTTCAATTCCTCCCTTGAAAGGGCGGTCGGGAGGCTCGCGGAAAGCACGCCGCACGTCCGCCTGGAATTTCGGGCTTACAGCACGGCCGATTTCGATGCGGCCGAATTTGTCACCGCAATCGACCGCGCTGCCGAGACTTCGCACGGCCTCGTGATCGTGGCTCGCGAGGATTTGTTGATCAATCGCGCCCTTCGGACAGTCAGCAAGAAAATGCCGGTGATCTGCATCACCACGGACCTCGCGAGTTCCGCCAGGACCGCCTATGTGGGCAACGATCAGACCGCCGCAGGTTCAACGGCCGCCTATCTTATGGGACGCCTCGTTGGTGCCAACGCCGGGAAGGTCTTGATCGTCTTCAGTGCGCCATACCGGGTACAGGAGGAGCGCGAACTTGGATTTAGGAGGGTTCTGAGGTCTGAATTCACCCATCTCGACCTCGATCACCGCGTCAATTCGAACGACGACGCCGAGTACTCATACCGCAATGTCATGCAATACATAGAGGCAGAAGGCGCGCCACTCGGCATCTACAATGTCGCGGGTGGAAATTGGGGAATCGGACGAGCACTGGAGGACTCCGGACTCGCCGGCAAGACAGTGTTCATCGGGCACGAATTGAACACCAACTCGAGGACCTTGCTGGAAACGGGGTTGATGGACATCGTCATCGGTCACGACGTCGAGCAGGAGGCCGCGCTGGCCGTGAAGAGCGTCGAAGCCAAGTGGAACGGCCTTCCGGTGCCCGCCGGATCAACCGAAGTCAAGATATACACAAAATTTAATTGCAATTGGTGATGGGCTTCGAGTTCGGATGACGCGATCCTGAAAGTCGGCGCGGTTCGCTTATTAACTAGGCGCTCTCAGCATCCTCGCGATAGTTATCGATCATCTCCTCGGAGATCACCGAGAATGGAATTGCGGATGGATTGAACCCATCCGCGTATTCAAAGTGCTTCAACAGATAGCCCATGGCTTGGCGAGCCTGCTCCTCCGGGTTTTGGTCGAGAACAAGCGTCATGACACCCGATCTGAGCATCTCGGTCGACTTGTCGGTCAATTCATGTGCGATGAACACGATCTTGCCTGCCAGGCCCAGTGACTGCAGCGCCGCTCCGACCCCGGCGCGGCCGCCGCCGGCACTATAAATTCCGACGACTTCGTGATGCTTCGTTAGCGCCTTGTAGACAAGCTGGTGCGTCAGGGACGCCTGGTCTTGACCCGACAGGATATCAGCCAATCTCAGGTCACCGCCGCGCTCTGCCAAGCCGTCGATAAACCCCTGCACGCGCTCCTTATGACCTTTGTAGTTTTCGCTGTGGCGGATCACCAGCAACGACCCGTCACGGGCCATCTTGGACATGAAAAACGCGGCCGTCCTTCCCATCTTGTAGTGGTCCGCTCCGAAATGGGCGGTACGAGTCGACTCCGGCAGGTCGCTGTTTATTGTGAGCACCGGGACGCCGCGGGACGTTTTGCCTTCGATCGCGGATAGGAGCGCCGGATAGGCGGTTCCGCTGAAGACAATGATTGCGTCCGCCGTCGACGCGGCGATATGGTGCGCGAGGTTCAGCGGGCGGCGCTCATCGACGGTGTTTCGGTGGAGGATTATCGAGCGGTCAAGTCCGACGCCGATTTTGCCAAAGGCCCTGTTCAGACGCTGGAAGAATTCATCGACGGGTCCCCGCAAAATGACCTCGATGCGGACGTTCCGGTGACGGACCGCAGGCAGCGACCGTCGGAGATTGAGCTGCTTGGCCGCCTCCAAGACGCGCAGCGTCGTCTTCTCGGAGACGTTGCCGCGCTCGTTCACCACCCGGTCCACAGTCGCGATTCCGACTCCCGCAAGTTCTGCGACGTCTTGCAGTCCCTTCCTGGAAAGCTTTTGAAGCGGATTATCGCTCATGAACCCTTTTTCCGGATGTCGGTCCGATGAAAAACGCCCCCACGATAAACGTGGAGGCGAAGTTTTCAAGTCGCGATCGATTATGCAGGGAGGATGGTTCGCGGAGTTTATGCGCTGGGCTGGTTGGCGTTCATGCGGGCACGCTTCTTTTGCCACCGCGCCTCCATGAGCGCGTCGCCTGCCTTGGTGCCGTCGTGCCAAGTGCCAAACCACTGATCCAACGGAATTCCGCCGTCCGCGTAGTTAACCTCGAAGAACTTGTGGTGGAGGTAGTGGGCATAGGCATGCGTATCCATGGCCTTCTCGTCGCCGACCACAATCTTGTCGAAGCCGATGTGCCCGACGATCGCGCCGGTCCCGGCAATGTGCAGGTGATAGAGGGCCAGCACCGGATGGGAGGCCACGATCAGGTGGATGAGCGATCCGGACCAGTAGAGCAGATGCTCTACCGGGTGCATCGACAGGCTGGACCACGGTGTCGCGTTGACGGAATTGTGGTGCACCGAATGAATCCACTTGTAAAAGATAGGCACGTGGATCAAGCGATGGATGCAGTAGAAGTGGACCTCGTGGATGATCGGCAGGACCAGGCCGAAGCCGAGCAGCCACCACTTGTTGTCCGCCCATGTCGACCATGGAACCCAATGGTTCGCGAACACCCACAATATGAGCACTTCGTAAGCGGTCCAGATCGGCACCCCGGTTCCGAACGTCCTGATCGCGTTGTCGATATTTTGCGATTTGAACATGAAGACGTCGCTGGGGTTTTCGGAGGCCCATTTGCCATTGTATTTGAACGAATTGCCTTGGCGGCGGCGGACATAGAAAAGCAGCTCCCACGTGCCGTACCATAGGAGCACCCACGCCGCATTCAGCGCGAAGAGATAGATGATCCAGCCGGGCGCAAGGGTCTTCATAGTCTCGATGCTCGGGGTCAGCCATGTCCATGTCGCTAGCGCGATCGCGAAGAAAAACGCGTTCCATGGCAGGAAATAGCCCGGAAGCCACTTGAGTACCGCGATCGCGCTCCACGGGAACCGCAGGAGGGGAGACACCTGGAGCGCTTCGTTAGGTGCCCAGTCTCCGCGCTTGTTGCGTTTGCCGTATTTCAGGTCGTCCATTGGGTCGTCCTCCGATATCGTTTTGCCGCTCGACGCGCGCCAAGTTCTTGCCCTTTATGATCCTCGGGTCGCCATCCGAACAACCGCCCAAAATGATGGGAAACCATCATTTTGGGCGGTGTTCTGCCGACGATTTGAGGTTAAAAAGTTCTCATCAAAGCTCGGGGGAGCGCTAGGCAGAGGCCGCGGCGACATGTTTGCCGTGCCGTTGCCCGGAACTCGAGGCTTCCTCCGAGACCAATCGTCGTTCTACATGGGGTTCGCAGATGAGTGACTGGATCAGGGTTTGTTCGACCGACGACATTGACGAGGAAGACGTCATGCGCTTCGACCATGGCAGTCGTACGTTCGCGGTTTACCGCAGTCCCGAAGACACGTTCCATGCAACTGACGGCCTGTGCACCCACGAGAAAATCCATCTGGCCGACGGATTGGTGATGGACGACATGATCGAATGCCCCAAGCACAACGGAACCTTCAACTACAAAACCGGTGCCGCCACCCGCGCGCCCGTGTGTGTCAACCTGAAGACCTATCCCGTGAAGGTGGAAGACGGTTCGGTCTTCCTGCAGGTGAACTGAAATGTCGGGCGCGGGCATGGTGATCATCGGTGCCGGGGAATGCGGAGCGCGGGCAGCGTTCGCGCTGAGGGAAAACGGCTACGAGGGCAGCGTGACGCTTCTCGGAAGCGAAACCCACCTGCCCTATGAACGGCCGCCGCTTTCAAAATCGACGCTAGTGAACAATCCGGGTCACAAGCCGATAGCGCCCATGGAGAAGTACCGCGACACCGGGATCGACGTGCGGCTCGGCGTCACCGCTGAGGCGATCGTCCCGGAAGAGCACAAGGTCCTTCTTGTGGGCGGCGATGTCCTTCCTTTCGAAAAGCTTTTGATCGCCACGGGCGCGCGTCCGCGGCGGCTTCCCGAAACCGGGCCTTCCCACGGCCGGGTGAAATACCTGCGGACCTTCGACGACGCGGTCGACATCAGGTCGAGCCTCGGCCCGAACGCGAGCCTGGCAATCGTCGGAGCCGGATTTATCGGCCTCGAGCTGGCCGCGACAGCGCGAGCGCTCGGAACCAAGGTCACAGTGATCGAGGCACAGCCTCGCGTTCTCATGCGCGGCGTCCCCGAAGCGATCGCGGAAGTGATTTCCGCTCGGCATCGCGCCGAAGGCGTCGATCTTCGATGCGGTGTCGGCATCGCCGCGATCTCGGAGGAAGCTGACGGGGTCTCCATCTCGCTCGCCGACGGGAGCACGCTCCGCGTCGACGCCGTCGTGGTCGGCATCGGTGCCGTGCCCAACACGTCTCTCGCGGAGGTCGCGGGCATCCAGGTCGAGAACGGCATCGCGGTCGACGAGCAACTTCGAACCAGCGCGGCCGATGTCTACGCGGCCGGCGACTGCTGCAGTTTCCCGCTCGCGAACGGTCGAAGGACCAGGCTCGAGGCCTGGAAAAACGCCCAGGATCAGGGCAATCTCGCTGCGAAAAACATGCTTGGCGGCTCCGAGCTCATAGGTTCGGTACCCTATTTCTGGAGCGATCAATACGACCTTACGCTCCAGGTGACGGGACTTGCGGACGGGGTGGTGATGACGGTCCGTCGCGAGATTGGCGACGATGCTTTCATCCTGTTCCATCTCGGCGAAAGCGGCGTGCTTTTGTCGGCGAGCGGCATCGGCCGCGGCAACGTCGTCGGCCGTGACATCAAGCTCTCGGAGAGACTTATCGCCGCTGGTGCGAAGCCCGACGCAGCGGCGCTCGCCTCCTCGGACGTGCGGTTGAAATCGCTACTCGCAGCGTGATTTCGACATGCGTCGCCACCCCGTGGTGCGACGCCATGTGAGAACCGGTCCCCCGGCCTTGCGCGCGACCCCCATTGGAAATTCAAGGAGCAGTCAATGGTAAATGGATCGGCCCGTCCTGAAGACTTCGAGACATTAAAGCGATTGGTGGCAACCCGCACGATCGTCCTTCCGACGCAGATGGAACGAGTGGGACGCCTGGCCTTCGAGCGGCCCCACATGATCGCATTCGGAACACTGCAGTCGATCGCTCGAGACTGCGCCGTTTCCGGCCACACGGTCAGCCGTCTTGCCAACGCATTCGGATTCGACAGCTTCAAGGAGTTCAGGACGATTTTCCGAAACCATCTTGCGTCGCTGGCGGCCTAAGGAAACGCCACTGATGGAGGCCTATGAATTCGGCTCCAGCCCCTCCGCCAACGGACCACAAACCTTTCCACCAACCCTTTCCGCAAAGTGACTGCGACAAAGCCATCTTTCGGTTGGATATCGTCCAAAGCGCCTTCCGATCACCTCCTGGAGTGTCCAGAAGGACGACGTTTCGGCGCGCTTTTTGCAGGGTGTAGCTGCGACACGCGCGCCGTATTTCTATGGCATTGCCCGCGGCATCGACGTGCGTCAGCTCAAGCCTAATCGGGTGCGCAAATCCGTCGGCGCCGAAGATACGTTTTCGCAGGATTTCAATGCCTTTGAGCCGGCCCGTCAAGGGCTTCAGCCATTGATCAAAAAAACGATTGGCTTGATCCAACTATTTCCGCAAAGCCGTTAATCAAGACGATCCCGGCGGGAGGTCTGAGGGTGTAGCAGGTCGGCTGACCGGCTGTAAATGAGCGCCTGCCTGGCGATCTCCAGGATACTTGTCATGGTTAGACTGCTTTGGCACTCACTGCGTTTGCCAGTGTCTGACGCAACGCACGCGCTGGAGAGGCCGGCGGCGGGCTGTGGCTGGCCGCCGCGGTGAACGAAGTCGCTTGCCGCCCCTCAGCCTGCACTTTGAATCGTGAAATCAATCGGGAAAGAGAAACGACCTCTTCTGCCAGCCGGCTAGTACTTGCGGTGGCCTCCTCGACCATAGCCGCGTTCTGCTGCGTAACCTGATCCATCTGATTTATCGCCGTGTTGACTTCAGAGAGGCCGGTCGTTTGTTCCTGGGCTGCAGTGGCGATCGACTGGACGTGTTCGTTGATCCTGGTTACCTGACCCTGAATGAGGCTCAGTGCTTCGCCGGTTGCAGTCACAAGTCTCACACCGGTCTGCACTTCGGTGCCTGAGCGAGTAATGAGATCCTTGATGTCCTTGGCGGCGCGAGCGGAACGCTGCGCAAGTTCGCGGACCTCTTGGGCGACGACCGCAAACCCCTTGCCGGCCTCCCCGGCTCGCGCTGCCTCCACTCCGGCGTTAAGCGCAAGCAGATTGGTTTGAAACGCAATCTCGTCGATGACATTGATGATCTGGCTGATCTCGCCGGAGGCCTTCTCGATACGTCCCATAGCCGCGACGGCATCGGTGACCACTGCGCTCGATTGATCCGTGCTTCTGCGCGCTTCGCTCACCATTTGACTGGCTTCGGCCGCGCGGTCCGTCGAACTCTTCACCGCTGACGTGATCTCTTCCAGACTTGCGGCGGTTTCCTCTAATGCGGCCGCCTGCTGTTCGGTACGCTTTGACAGGTCGCCGGACGCATTGCTGAGCTCGCCAGTGCCGGAATTGATCGTGTCGATCGCCGTGCGGACTTCTGCCATCACGGTTCTCAAACCGTCCATTGTGGCATTCACATCGCGCTTGAGCTCTCCGAATGAGCCTTCAAATTCGCCTCGCATCTCGTCGGTGAGATCCCCATGCGCCAATGCCGCGATGACGCGCTGTGCCTCACTGACGCCCCGGTGCACGGAGGTTACGAGCTCGTTGACGCTTGCCGCGAAGCGATCGAGATCAGGATTGTCATAGGCTTTCTGAATTCGTCGGGTAAAGTCGCCGGCAACGGCGGCAGCGACAACGGTCGAGATATTTGAGGACAAATCCGCGTTCTTTTCCTGCAGGGCACGCTCCTGGGCATTGAGTTGCCGCATTCGGATGCCGTTCTGCTTAAAGACATCCACAGCGCCGGCCATCTCGCCAATCTCATCGACCCGACTGGCGAACGGCACTGCGGTTTCCAAGTCGCCATCGGCAAGCTGTTTCATGCTTGCTGTCAACTGCCCGATTGGGCGGGCGATCGCCCTCGAGCCAAAAATCGCCGAGGCGATAAGGGTCGCGACCACGAGAAATCCCATCCCAAGGCTGATTTGCAACGCCAGGCTGGATGCGGACGACATTTGCGCTCCCGCTTCCTCGGCTTTGCTTTTGGCCGCATCCACGCACTCATCGAGTAACGACCCGATCTCGTCGGCAATGTCCTGGAGCTTACCTTGGGCAGCTTTTTCCTCAGTAGAGGCTTCCGAGCTGTTGGTAGCGCTGCTTTCTCTGACGTTGATCGATCTTGAGAGACCTTCATATTCGGTCATCCACTGGCTCGTCAGCTCGGTGATTTTAGCCAGACGATCTTTGTTGGCCTGAAGTCTGGCGTGAGCGCTTGCGCTTGCCAGATACTTGATCACCGAGTCATGCCGCTTGGCAACATATTCGCGCGCTTTCGCAGCGTCAGGCGAAGTCTCAGCCAGGCGTAATTCCAACATTCCCATCATCATGCCACGCAATGATGCCTTCGCGTCCACCAAATCTCGGGAAATGACCAGCTGCATCCGACCGTAATCGGAGCTTTTACCGACCGAACCGTCGCCAACCCAAACCGCCGCCAGCAAGGACAATACCATGAAAACGCCGATCGCTGACATCGCGGCCATTTTGGTACTGATACGGCTGAAAAGTTTGGATGGCATCATCTCACTCCTGTGGCACGGACCGCCTACGCTTCCGGGCCGACGAAATCGGTCAACAAGCTGGAAGGCCATGTTCCAGCGGCACAATGCATGCGGAACTCAGACATTTTTTCACACACTCAGTGGCGAGGTGGTTGTTTAGAATTATGACAGAATGCTTAAGTTTTCGTTGAGGCTGGTAGTGAACTGATCAAGCGTCAAAGCGCACACTTCCGCATGGCCCCGAGATCATGGCGGCATGCGCTCCTTGGCAGTTCGGAGACGTTGTGTGCCATACGCCGGAACGGCAGATACAGTCCAAAGCCGAAGTGGCAAAATCGCTACCCATCGTCAGAGGTCGCCGATAAGAAAGTACCCAATCCCAAGTTTCTTTTTCGGACTGTCGGCTCGTCCCAGTCGTGCGTCCTAGGGAGGTGCAGATTAACCGAGGAGGCGAACATGCCGGCAAATGTATTATTGAGCGGAAGAGGCCTCGTTGAGTCCCTGTTGGCATCGAGGCGAGCTCGGGTTTGCCGATTGGACCGGCGGCGAGATCCGGGTTCTTGAAAAGGGAAACCAATCACGGCTTGTCGTTCCTGCTAAAGCTCCGCCGCGATCGTTCGATTTCAGCGCGGAGGACGAGCTTTTCGTGGTCCAGTCGGGTTCGTCATCTCTTATGCGTTTCGATGGCGAAATCATGATGGAGTTCGCCATCCTCGGACCGGGCACCTGGAACGAAATCGTCATCGACGCTGCAGGCAGGATCTATGTCAATGGTCCATCAATCATGCTGATCCTGCCGGATGGCCGGGTTGAAAAGCAGGCTGAAGGATTTCAGTTTCCGACGGTATGGCTAGTAGTGCTAGTACCTCTGCACAGAGGATTTGACGGTTTGGTTTGGCTGCAATGTTGGCAGGCAGTTGTGGTGGATGAGTAGTTCGACACTGCGTGCGATGCGTGGCTGCCTGCGGATCAGGCCGTTGCTTTCGAGCGTGAGCAGCATCTGGTGGACGGATGGCGGGGTGACGCCGAAATAGCGTTGCAGGTCGCGTTCGGCCGGTGCGCGCCCATTGATTCGGCCGGTGCGCGCCCATTGAT
>NZ_JBFUFF010000150.1:0-11648 GCF_056403555.1 Rhizobium sp. P2_G2 | reverse complement strand
GCCCGAATCCCAGCGACACTGCCAGAACCACGGAGCAAAGGGTCTTGACGATCTTGCCCATAACATCGGGCAACTGGAATCTGGATTGGAACACTATGCTAACTCTTCGCTGCTGTTGGACTGGCCGGGGCTCGGACCCAGTGGACTTGAAAGAGAAATCTAGTTTGTCAGGGTTACCAATCAGTTTATTCCGGCCTATGGGTTTATGCATTTCTGTGCATTTGCGAGAAATTTCCGTAGCTTCGTCCCGTTTCGAACAGCGGACGCGAAGCAGAGGCCGGCTTAGTTCTGGATATGCTGGTGCGCAAAAGCCTGCATTTTTGCATCCAGCATCTCCCAGTCGGGCAGAAGTTCGGATGAGAATCGATAGAGCAGCGTAAGGTCATGGCCGACATGGATGTCGCGCTGGCAATCCGCCGTGGTGGGCTTGGCATCGGCTGGTGGCAGGAGGCAGCGGACGACATAGGCTTCGCCAGTCCTGGTCATGCCGGTCAGCACGGCCTCGTTGCTGAATCCTGATTTTGGATCGAGATGATGGAGGATCAGCCCCGCTGGCCCCGCCTGCGGATCGCCGGTGAAGAGGCGGCTATAGATCGGGCCTAGCCGACCTGACATGTCGCGCGACATGACGCTCTGCGAAAATTCAATGAATATAAGGTCCTGCGAGCCGGACGGGTCGGAAAAACGGCCGTTGGAACTGGCCGTATAGCCATCGAGCTCCGGCCAGGAGAGATRGACGCTGACCGCATCCGCCTGGCCGTCATGCCGCTGGTTTTGGAAGCGGATCATATTTGCCGGCAGCGCCAGCACGTCCTGGCCGACGACGATGTGGATGCGTTCGCGCGACTCGGTATGGTCGTCCATCGCGAGCCGGTCGCCGTAATATTTGCCGGCCACGGTCAGCGCTGCAGTCAGCATCGCGAGCAGGCCAATCAAAGCTGTGAGTTTCAGTAGAAACCCATTGGATAAAAGCGGCAACGCCTTATCATCAGTCTCATCGCTCGCCATAGCAGCGTCCGGGGAAAGGTTAACCGTACGTATTCTGAACCAGCCTTGCCTGTGCCAGGCTGGAACAGTTGAGCTTGGCACGAAGGTTGCTGCTTATCGTCAAAACAATCGACGCGTAGAGTACTGTCATGATGTCTGGTGGTGACGTTTTCATATGCCTTGTGGTCGGCCTTGCCGTGCCACTGGCGATTCTCGATGCAGCGCGAACCATGCTGGAAGGCCTGCCGGAGCAGGGCGCCGGCTTTCAGATCGAGCGGCGGTGGACGCCTTGGCTGCTGGCGCTGCTCGCCGGACCAGCGCTGCTGTTCGACCGGGTCGCGGAAGGATGGCGCGAAGGCGGCTATAGCCGCAGCGATATTTTGAGCGGCGCGCTCATCACCGCCGGCTGGGCGACGATCTACGGGTTTGTTGTGCTGCAGGTGGTGCATTTCCTGGGCGCATGACAGCGCACGATAACAAAAAGGCCGGCCCCGGGGACGCGGGGCCGGCCAGACAGGGCCGGTCGGGACGGGGATTGGGGACGTGACCGGTCCTTTAATTGTTCAGCAGCAAGATCCCAATTGACCTTCCGCCACTATTCCGCGCTGCCGATGGCCGGCGAGTGATCGTCCTCGATCTTGACCCACTGGCCGGAATTCTTGACCGACTGGCGCTTGAGATAGGTGTATTCGGTGTCCGACCAGAGCAGCACCTTGTTGCGCATATTGTCGAGAATGTAATCGCCGCGATCGGTGCGCACCGTGAGCACGGCGTGGCCGTCGCCATTGGGCTGCAGGACGACGGTGATCAGCAGATTCGCGGGCGAGAAGCCCTGCTGCTGCAACAACCTGCGCTTGAGCAGGACATAGTCTTCGCAGTCACCGACGGTTTTGGGATATTCCCACTTTTCCTCGACGCCATAGATTTCCATGTCGGTCTCGGGCTGGATCGTGCTGTTGACCTTGTAGTTCACTTGCAGGAGCGTCTTCCAGCGGGCTTCCGTGAGCTCGATCGGGCCGGGGTCGGCGCCGTTGCTCAGGCACTCCTTGGGATATTCCTGGCAGAACTGGTAGTGGCCGATCGGCGGATTGGTGCGTCCGAGCGTCATCATGTTGGGCGAATAGGCATATGCAGTATTGGCTGCTGCGCCAAGTAGAATACAAGTGTAGAGTCCCGTCACGATGCTTTTGATCTGCATGTTCTTGTCTCCCCGTGATGCTGAGACAATGACACACAGTTTTTTATCCGACGCGAAAAACAACCGTAAAATCAAGTATTAAATTGAATTGCATAAATATAAAACGATAATCTATTTTGAATAATACTTTAGATTCATTTTATCTTCATTTGAATTTCATTCGAAGAGAATTCGCCTCAAATTGTCGGAGCAATTGATGCGAATTTGAGTGAAAGGCGTTTAGCACGCTGAAAAACATGGATATTTTTTCAAGCCCAGTTTTGCGGGATGTCACATGCCGCTCGCTTTTTTGCCCGTTGCTGTTGCTTTGCAAAAATCGCGATTATGAAAGGATGGGCCGTGTGACCTGCCGCGAGGCATTTTGTGGCGATGAAGCGTTATTGGCCGCCGAAAAAATGTTGAATCTTTTTTTGATGGCCGCGGCGGAATCGTGGCGCGATTGGGCTGAAATGATGGCTCTACGGCTCAAACTGGAACAGTCGATATCGTCGCCACGAATGGAAAGGCCGGCGCGAGGCCGGCCGATACAGTCCGAAAGCCGGTAAAGCTTATCGATAAGCTTCGAAACTCTCTCGGCTCAACTGGCTCAGGAATTCGATCGCCACGCCTTCCTGGAAATGACGAACAACGCGGCCGCGCATGTTGCCGAGGCGGACCGGCGTGCCCATGGCGGGACGGACTTCGATCTCGACCGCGGCGCCGGACATGGAAAGGTCGATGATGCGGCAAGGATAGACGCGGCCATCGTCGAGGCCGAGTTCCGACCGGGCCGAGCGCGGCGCGATACGCTCATGCCGGCGGTCTTCCGGCAAGCCGAGTTCCTGCTTGTTGGCAAGCCAGGTCAGCTGTGCGGCGAGCTTTTCACGTTTGCGTTCGGTCGCCTGCAGCGAGACGATGAAGCCGTGATCGACAAGCTTGACCACCGCACCTTCAAGACGGCCGATATGATCGACATAGGCAATGATGCGCTCGCCAACCTGCGGGAAGGCCGTGCATTGGAAATGGATGTCGCCCGGCGACATGTCGATGGCCTTGCAATCGAATTCCGACAGGTCCGCAAGCATCAATCGTCCTTGCAGGTTGACGACCACGCGCTGAAAGGCACGGGTATCAACCATGGGCGTGGAAGCTGCAGCAGTCTGGAATGCGGGCATGTCATGGCTCACTCTTCATGGGCAACCCAATTGTAATCGGCGCGGCGTTAACAAAGCGTGTCGCCGACGTTTCAATTCTGTGTGTGAAGAGGGCCAAAATGGCACGATTGTCGCGCCGGTTTGCCAGCGCGACAATCATTAGCAGATTGACAATTATCAACTGCTAAATATCGAGGTTCTCGGCAAACGCCGCACGTTCCTGGATGAAGCGGAAGCGGGCCTCCGGCTTGGTGCCCATCAGGCTGTCGACTGCGCCGCGCGTGCCTTCGAAATCCACCTCGTCGATCTCGACGCGCAACAGCGTGCGACTCCTGGGATCCATTGTGGTTTCCTTGAGCTGCTGTGCGGTCATTTCGCCGAGGCCTTTGAAGCGGCCGACCTCGACCTTGCCGCGACCGGTGAATTCCTTCTCCATCAGCTCGGCGCGATGCAGGTCGTCGCGGGCATAAAGCGTCTTGCCGCCCTGCGTGATGCGATAGAGCGGCGGCACGGCGAGAAAGAGATGGCCCTTGCGGACGAGGTCGGTCATTTCCTGGTAGAAGAAGGTGATCAGCAGCGAGGCGATGTGGGCGCCGTCGACATCGGCATCGGTCATGATGACGACGCGGTCGTAGCGCAGGTCCTCTTCGCGATATTTCGTGCGCGTGCCGCAGCCGAGCGCCTGGATCAGGTCGGAAATCTGCTGGTTGGCGCCAAGCTTCTCCCGGCCGGAGCTGGCGACATTGAGGATCTTGCCCCGCAACGGCAGGATCGCCTGGTTGGTACGATTGCGCGCCTGCTTGGCCGAGCCGCCGGCCGAGTCGCCTTCGACGATGAAGAGTTCGGCGCCGTCGGCGGTATTCTGCGAGCAATCGGCGAGCTTGCCGGGCAGGCGCAGCTTGCGCACTGCAGTCTTGCGGTTGACTTCCTTTTCCTTGCGGCGGCGGAGCCGCTCCTCGGAACGCTCGATCACCCAGTCGAGCAGCTTGTCGGCTTCGTTGGGATTATCGGCAAGATAGTGGTCGAAGGGGTCGCGGATGACGTTTTCGACGATGCGTTGTGCTTCGACACTTGCCAACCGGTCCTTGGTCTGGCCGACGAATTCGGGCTCGCGGATGAAGACCGAGAGCATGCCGGCGGCGGAAATCATCACGTCGTCGGTGGTGATGCCGGCGGCACGCTTGTTGTTGGTGAGTTCGGCATAGGCCTTGAGGCCCTTGGTCAGCGCGATGCGGAAACCGGCTTCATGCGTGCCGCCCTCGGGCGTGGGGATGGTGTTGCAATAGGAATGCAGCATCATGTCGCCGCCATACCAGGTCACGGCCCATTCGATCGAGCCATGGCCGCCGGATTTTTCCGTCTTGCCGGCGAAGATCTCGCGGGTGACGGTGAATTCCTTGCCGATCTGGGCGGCGAGATAATCCTTGAGGCCGCCGGGGAAGTGGAACACCGCCTTGTCGGGCACATCCGTGCCTTCGACCAGTTCAGGCGTGCAGGACCAGCGGATTTCGACGCCGCCGAACAGGTAGGCCTTGGAACGGGCCATGCGGAAGATGCGGCCCGGGTCGAACTTGGCATGTGCACCGAAAATCTGCGCATCGGGATGAAAGCGCGTCCGCGTGCCGCGGCGATTGTGCACTTCGCCCAGTTCTTCGAGCGGCCCTTGCGGAATGCCGCGGGAAAAGCGCTGGCGATAGAGCCGCTTGTTGCGGGCAACCTCGACCTCGACGAAATCGCTGAGCGCATTGACGACCGAGACGCCGACGCCGTGCAGGCCGCCGGAGGTCTCGTAAGCCTTGCCGTCGAACTTGCCGCCAGCATGCAGCTTGGTCATGATCACTTCGAGCGTCGACTTGCCGGGCACCTGCGGATGGTTTTCAACCGGGATGCCGCGGCCATTGTCGGTGACGGTCAGATATCCCTCGGCGTCGAGATTGACATCGATGAAGTTGGCGTGGCCAGCCACAGCCTCGTCCATGGAGTTGTCGATGACTTCGGCGAACAGATGATGCAGCGCCTTTTCGTCGGTGCCGCCGATATACATGCCCGGCCGCATGCGCACCGGTTCCAGCCCTTCGAGCACGCGAATCGAAGATGCGCCATAGTCCTCGCCGGATTTATCCGCTACGGGCTGGATGGGGGCGGGTGCCGCTGCCTTGGCCGGTATCACGGTCTGACGCTCCGGTTTGGGGGCTTCGGGCATGTCGTCGAAGAGATTCAGGGCTTGGCTCATCTGTTCCAGTTCGGAGATCGTTGGTTCCGCGAATCACATGATTCTGCCAGAAGGCTGAGAGTTCGCGAATAACCAGGAAACTGCGTTAGCAAGGCTCCATTGGCAAGATGCCAGCCGGGCTCTATCGGGAAAGGGACGCGATGTCCACAATTGATATGATCCGCCGGCTCGCTGCAGCCGCTCTTATCCTTGCTCTTCCTGCATATGGGGCCACGGCGCTGGAGCTCAAGAGCTATGAGGACGACCTGTTCGCCTATCCCGGCATCCTGGCCCAGGAGGATGGCGGCGCCTTCATCACCGTCGACTACAATAAGAAGCGTGACATCTACGGCCGCGACGAGATCCCCGAGCATAAGGTCAAGGGGAAATATGTCTCGCTCGGCGTGACATGGTCGCAGCACTATGAGACGGTGGAGAATGCCGGCCACAAGGTCGATGTGTTCCGCGTTGGAAAACTGCCGACGGCAAAATTCGCCGTCATCTTCATCCATGGCCGCGGCGGCGACCGCAAGCTCGGCGCCAATGATTATACGTTCGGCGGCAATTTCAATCGGCTGAAGAATCTCGCCTCCGACAATGGCGGCGTCTATTTCACTGCGAGCGCCAAGGATTTCGAGGATCGCGGCACCGGCGACGTTGCGGCACTGATCGATTATATCCACGCAAACGCGCCGCATGCCAAGATCGTGCTGTCCTGTGCGTCGATGGGAACGCTGATCTGCTGGCGGCTGACCCGCGACGCCACGGTTGTCGGCCAGCTATCCGGCATGATGATCATGAGCGGCATTTCCGATCCCAATTTTCCAAAAACCGCCGCCTACCAGGCGAAGCTGCCGATGTTTTTCAGCCATGGCTCGATTGATCCGGTCTATGCGGCCACAGACCAGATCAAGCTCTATAAATCGCTGTTCGCGGAGAACTATCCGACGCGTTTCGTGCTGTTCCAGACCGGCAATCATGGCACGCCGATCCGCATGACGGATTGGCGCGACAGCCTCAACTGGATTTTCCGTGTCTCAGGATGAACGCAGCAGGACCTTGGTCGAATTCACCGCCGCCGAAATCTGCTGGTAATGCGCATAGCGGAGTTCGGAATTTTCGCTCGAGCGCAGCAGCTGCGTCGCCGCCTCGTCGATAACCTTCTGCGCCTTGGCCATGGCCTCTGGCTCCGCGGCGCGACGGATGGCGGTGTAGTGGCGGCGCGAGCGGAAGCGGGGATTGGCGTTCGCTGGTGCGTCCAGCTTCGGCTTCGACGAATCCTGGTAGGTGTCGACGATGCGGCCGAGCTTGCCGCCGGCCTTTTTCAGGATGCGCTTGACGTCGCGGTATTCGCTGTTGTCCGGGAGCGACGCCGCCAGCATGTCGATGCCCTGGCGAAGGCAGTCGATGCGGTAGGCCTCGTCATAATGGCCGCATTCCTTGCGGATCGAATTCAGGTCGAGGACCACCTTGTGCGTCATCGTCGCGCTGAGACGAACGCCGACCTGGCTGTCGGTCGAGTGATCGTTGCCCCCAGTTTGCCCGCCTGGATGGTCGACCGACTGCGCCAGGATCAGCGGCGCGAAATCCGGCACGCCGACCGGGAAGTCGCCGGCCGTGTCGGTGGCACCGGCCGGATTCGTTGTCGGCATGATGGACGCCGCCGCCGGCGCAACGTCAAAAGCTGCAACAGAGACCAGAAGTGCTGCTCTCAAGGCAATATCCGCGGATTTCTTCCACATGTCCGATAAGTCCCCTGAATTGGCTACTGGACGGTCTCGCCGAACGCCAGCCGCAAACTGCGTTGCGTGCCCTTGCCGATATTGCCGTCAATGCCGCCTGCATAGAATTTGTTTTCGGCCAGCAGCTGCTGCAGCGCCTTGCGGGTCGCAGGCTTGAACTGGTTCGGCCGTTCGGTCAACTGGTCGAGCACGTCCTTCACCCCCGAGCGCAGCGACGCATAGAGATAGCGGGCGGCATCATCGGATGTCTTGCCCTTGATCACGCCATCATCGATCAAAGAGGCGACGTTGTACATGGCCTGCGGATGGCGCATGTCGGCGGCCTTGAGGAAAAGCTGGATGCCTTTGGCCTGGTCGCGTGGCAGGCCGGTCGCGCCCTGATAATAGAGGAAGCCCAGATCGTTGAGTGCATCGGCAAAACCGAGATCGGCCGCTTTCCGGTACAGTTCCAGCGCTTTGGCAAAATCCTGGTTCGTGCCGATACCCTTTTCATAGAGTTTCCCGAGTTCGAACATCGCTTCCGCGTCACCCTTCATCGAGGCGCGGGAAAAGAGATCGAAGGCGCGTTCCGGCTTGAAACGTGATTTATCCGGTGCCAGCGACATATAGGCGAGACCGATCATCGCACGTGTATTGCCTGCATCGGCGAGTGACGCGAGCTGCAGTTCCTGATCGGGTTTGAGCGCGCTCCAGGCGGCTTGCCGGTCGCTCAGCGARGCGACATTGAGGTCCGAACCGGCGAGGAAATAGGGCGTGCTGGACAGCGAGCCGTAGAAATGCGGCTCCTGCTTGTTCGTCGTCTCGGCCATGACATCGTCGCGCACCTTGCGGAACATCATGCCRATTTCGACATTGCGGGCCGGCAGCTCGTTGAGCAGCGCCTGGGCGAAGGGGCTGTGGGCGCCGTCGCCGTCAAGCGCGACCTCGCCATCCTTGGCCGAATAAACGACCATCATGCCGCGGTCGACCGAGGGCGTCGCCAGGCCGCCACTGCGCAGCTTGGTGACCTCGCCGGTCTGGTAATTCGCCGAGGTTGCCTTGGCGACCTCCTGAACCGGCCAGTTGGCGAAAGGATTGTTGCGGCAGGAATCGAGGATGACGATCCTGAGCTTGCGAGCGTTTTCCACCGATTTCAGCAGCATTCTGAGCGTGA
Organism: Rhizobium sp. P2_G2; assembly: GCF_056403555.1. Lineage (NCBI taxonomy): Bacteria > Pseudomonadati > Pseudomonadota > Alphaproteobacteria > Hyphomicrobiales > Rhizobiaceae > Rhizobium > Rhizobium sp. P2_G2. The sequence continues at coordinate 3,223 of NZ_JBFUFF010000150.1, read as the reverse complement.
TCGCCTGCGAGCCGATTTCCTCGGGCTTGGTGATCTTGAGGTCGACGGGAATCAGGAAGTTCTCGCCGTTGAGTTCGACGCCGTGACCGGCATAGTAGACCATGGCGATATCGGCCGTCTCGGCCTGGAAGGAAAACTTGTTGATGGTATCGACCAGCGAGGCGAGCGGCTGGTCGATCGAGGTATGGACGTCGAAGCCGAGCGTCTTGAGTTTGTCGGCAATCGCGGTGGCGTCGCTCACCGTGTTGGCCAGGCCCGGAATATTCTCGTATTTCGCCATGCCGATGACAAGCGCGATGCGCGGGCTGGCTTCCGCCGCAATCGCCGCGACGAAGAGAAAGAACGTTGCCAGCAATCCCATAGCAAGCCGGGTGGGGCGGGAGAGGGCACGCATAGCCAGTGTTCCTTTATCGACGGCGGATGTCGGCCGATATTCGATTGATATTGAAATCTATGAAAGGAGTACGGTCAATGCTTCTCATTTATTCTATGCGCTTATTCTTATGCACCGGATTGCGTTTTTGCCAAGGCGCTGATGCCCTTTGGGAAGTTTTGCTTGCGATATTTTTCTGGGTTCTGATACAGGCTGTGACACTTTAATCAAGGAGGGCAACAATGACACCGGATGTGCGTCCGCTGGTCGCCGGCAATTGGAAGATGAATGGCCTGCGCCAGTCCTTGCCGGAATTGAAAGCCATGGCCGAGGGAGTAGGCCCGCTGTCGTCGAAGATCGACACGCTGATCTGCCCTCCCGTGACGCTTCTTTATGTCGCGACGGCGCTTGTCACCGACAGCCCGCTGAAGATCGGTGCGCAGGACTGCCACCCGCAGATATCAGGCGCTTTCACCGGCGAAGTGTCGGCCGAGATGGTCGCCGACAGTTTCGGCACGCATGTCATCGTCGGTCATTCGGAACGCCGCATCCTGCAGGGCGAGACCGATACACTGATCCGTGCCAAGGCTGAGGCCGCGCATGCCGCAGGGCTCGAAGCGATCATCTGCATCGGCGAGACCGAGGCCGAACGTACCGCCGGCGCCACACTCGACGTGCTTCTGGGTCAGTTGGCCGGTTGCGTGCCCGACGCCGCTACCGCCGCCAACACGGTGATTGCCTATGAGCCGGTCTGGGCGATCGGCACGGGTGTTACGCCCACGGTGGCCGATGTCGCCGAGGCGCATGCATTCCTGCGCGACCAGTTGCGGTCACGGTTTGGCAAGGAAGGCGGGAAGATGCGATTGCTCTATGGCGGCTCGGTCAAGCCCGCGAATGCTGCCGAACTTATGGCGGTCGACAATGTCGACGGCGCGCTGATCGGCGGGGCAAGCTTGAAATCCTCCGACTTCCTCGCCATCTGCGGGGTCTATGAGAACCTCATCTCCTGAGGTTTTTACCATCGATTGAATCTGCGCTCTGGGGCTTTCAAATTGTCAAAGCCTCGTGTAAGAGCGCGCCAACTGTGAGCTCATGTCCGGCAAGATCCGGGCGGGAATGGATGTATGCAGACCGTTTTGATCGTGATCCATCTGATGATCGTGCTGGCGCTTGTCGGCGTCGTGCTAATCCAGCGTTCCGAAGGCGGTGGCCTCGGCATCGGCGGTGGATCGGGTTTCATGACGGCACGAGGTGCTGCCAATGCGCTGACCCGCACAACGGCGATTCTCGCTGCTTTGTTCTTCGCCACCTCGCTGGCGCTCGGCCTTCTGGCGCGCTACGAAGCGAAGCCGAGCGACATTCTCGACAAGCTGCCCAGCACGACCCAGGGCGACAAGAGCCTGTTGAATTCGCTCGGCGGCAAGAAGCCGGACGAAAAGAAGACCGAACAGAAGCCGGCCAACAACAACGACATTCCGCTGACCGGCGACAACACCGACACCAGCACGCCCGCCGACACGAAGACGGACAGCAAGCCGGCCGACGTGAAGACCGAGACGAAACCGGCGGACACCAAGACCGAGGTCAAGCCGGCTGACACCAAGACAGACGTGAAGCCGGCAGACAACGCAACAACGGTAAAGCCGGCGACGACGACGACCGATCAGAAGCCGGCAACGGCCAAGTGATTTCCCGGGTTGGGATGAAAAACCGGCGGGCTTGACCCGCCGGTTTTTTGTTGGATTTGCGGCAACGCAATTTTTGGAAAAACAGCCCGTGTTCAATTTAAGTCTGGCGGAATCAGCCGGGACGAATTAGGGATTAAAGCCCATGGCGCGATATGTTTTCATCACTGGCGGTGTGGTTTCCTCTCTTGGTAAGGGGATTGCCGCCGCCGCTCTTGGAGCGTTGCTCCAGGCCCGTGGATATAGGGTTCGGCTCAGGAAGCTCGATCCTTATCTGAATGTCGATCCCGGCACGATGAGCCCAACGCAGCACGGTGAAGTGTTCGTCACCGATGACGGCGCCGAGACCGACCTCGATCTTGGTCACTACGAGCGCTTCACCGGTCGCTCGGCGACCAAGACCGACAACATCACCACCGGTCGCATCTACAAGAACATCATCGACAAGGAGCGGCGCGGCGACTATCTCGGCGCCACCGTCCAGGTCATTCCGCATGTGACCAACGAGATCAAGGATTTCGTCACCGAGGGCAATCAGAGCTACGATTTCGTCATCTGCGAAATCGGCGGCACGGTCGGCGACATCGAGGCCATGCCGTTCATCGAAGCGATCCGGCAGCTCGGCAACGACCTGCCACGACACACCGCTGTTTATGTCCATCTGACGCTGATGCCGTTCATTCCGGCGGCGGGCGAGCTCAAGACAAAACCCACGCAGCATTCCGTCAAGGAATTGCAGGCCCTCGGCATCCATCCCGACATCCTGCTTGTGCGCGCCGACCGGGAGATTCCCGAAGCGGAGCGCAAAAAGCTGTCGCTGTTCTGCAATGTGCGGCCGTCTGCCGTTATCCAGGCATTGGACGTGCAGAGCATTTATGACGTGCCGATCGCCTATCACAAGGAAGGCCTGGACGACGAGGTTCTTGCCGCCTTCGGTATCGAGCCGGCGCCGCAGCCGCGCATGGAGGCCTGGGACGAGGTGGCGCGCCGCATCCGCAATCCGGAAGGCACCGTCACGATCGCCATCGTCGGCAAATATACCGGCCTCAAGGATGCCTATAAGTCGCTGATCGAGGCACTCTATCACGGCGGCATCGCCAACCAGGTCAAGGTCAATCTCGAATGGATCGAATCGGAGATCTTCGAGAAGGAAGACCCGTCGCCC
>NZ_JBFUFF010000149.1:0-1393 GCF_056403555.1 Rhizobium sp. P2_G2 | reverse complement strand
KAGCATAGTGCTCGCAGCTGATGCACATGGCGGCTTCTCCTCCCAGTGCCGCCGCACCAGCTGTTCCCCTCTGGAGGTTTAAATTACCTTCACACCTTATGGGCCGCGGTTTTCCGTCGGCCCTTTTTTCTTGCTCAGATCGCCACTTGCACGTTCGCCTGTCTGGCATGAGTAACCGCAATCCTGGCCATTTCGAGTGCAGCTTCGCGCGTCTTGGCCGCAGCGATGAAGAGACCATTATGGCAGAACGTGGCGTCCGCCACGCCAGAGACTGGCGCGAGATCCCGGCCGGTCAAGCCGGCCCACGCTGCCGGCAGATCGGCGCGCTGCTCAAAGCTGTCGCCCGACCGCCGGATGCCGGTCACGCACCAGTCTGTGTCCCGCGGATGAACAACGAACAGCAAATGATCCGCGCCCGCCTTCACGATCGCCGGCCTGAACGGCATTCCCATCGGCAACTCCAGAACAGAACCGTCACCGGTGGCTGCTATCGCCTGGCGCACGATCGACTCTGCACGCAGCTTCGCAGCGTCCTGTCTTATGCTCGCCTCGACAAAACTGCGTGCGATCGAAAGCGCGTCGTGGAATGCCCGGTCGTCAGCACCCGGCTCCTTGTCATCGAAGACAGGTTTCAGGGTTTCCAACAGGACGGGCAGCGTCAGCTTGGCCAGGGCGCCGGCAACGGACGGGCTCAAGGCTCCATTGTCCATCAAGTCGACCGGCAAGACGAAGTCCTGGTCGAACTTTGCATGCAAGGCTGCGATATCTGATGTGGGAACGCCGGAGGCGGTGAGGTAGTCTCGCCCGAATTGGCGCCAGATCAGTCCGAATGAGCTGAACGGCTGGCCGTCGTCCCGCAACGGCGTGCCGCGCTGGTGATGATCGAAGATCCCCGCATTCGGATCGAAGGCTCCGCCGACATCGTAGATGATCCTGTCATTGCCGGGTGCAATCCACTCGGCCGCCCGGCTGCGGATAACCCGCGCCTCCGGAAACAGCCGTGTCAGGATCACGCTGGACAGCAGCTCATCTGCATGGAAACCACCGGAATGCGTGACGAGAAACGTTGGTGTCATGCAGGCTGCCTATTCTTTCTGATCAATCTTGGCTGTCGGATACCGACTGGCGAGCGGYAGTTCAAGGGCCAAGAGCGCCTCCTCGACGCCGTATCGCGTGCCATCCCTCCGCAGCTTCATCGTCGGCATTGGTGCCAGGTGGGAAGTCGTCACGACCTTCGAATTGAAGGGAAGAAAATGAGAAGGGGAATTGAGAAGGCGGGTTCGCAGACCGGCCCACCCGCCGCTGCTATCGCTCAACCGCCGCCTCGCCATCCCGGCCGCTCGTCCTTTGCAAGGCGCTTCGCACCCCGCTCGTCCGTCGCAGCAGGGACTGA
>NZ_JBFUFF010000148.1:0-12088 GCF_056403555.1 Rhizobium sp. P2_G2 | reverse complement strand
CTGTTGAGTGCCACTGAGAACTGACCCAGTTTGACGTAATATTTCCACTGAGAATTGACCCATGTTTGAACCTTGCCCTGCGTGTTTTCAGCGAGGGCTACGGAGTGATCGACATGGCGTTATTGAGCGTGATCCGACGCTGGCATTTTCGAGAGCATTTATCGATCCGGGAGATTGGCCGCAGGACCGGCCTGTCCCGGAACACCATCCGCAAATATCTGCGTGTTGACGGCGGGGAGCCGAAGTTCAAGGTTCCGGAGCGGCCCAGCAAGCTCGATCCGTTTGCGGATAGACTGTCGGCTTGGCTGAGGACGGAAGCCAAGAAGCCGCGAAAGCAGAAGCGAACCGCAAAACAGTTGCATGCTGAGCTGGTGAGCCTTGGTTATCAGGGTTCCTACAATCGTGTTGCCTCCTTCGCTCGGGAATGGAAGGCTGATCTGCAGAGGGAACTGCAAACGACAGGACGTGGGACATTCGTGCCGCTTGCGTTTGATCCAGGCGAGGCGTTCCAGTTCGACTGGTCGGAAGATTGGGCGATCATCGGCAATGAACGCACCAAGCTGCAGGTGGCTCATACCAAGCTCAGCTACTCCAGGGCTTTCATCGTCCGGGCCTATCTGCTGCAGACCCACGAGATGCTGTTCGACGCCCACAATCATGCATTCCGTGTCTTTGGCGGCGTTCCCCGGCGCGGCATCTACGACAACATGCGCACGGCGATCGACAAGATCGGACGCGGCAAGGAACGGGACGTCAACATCCGCTTCATGGCAATGGCCAGCCACTACCTTTACGAACCGGAATTCTGCAACCCGGCATCTGGCTGGGAGAAGGGTCAGGTCGAGAAGAACGTGCAAGACGCGCGTCACCGGTTCTTTCAACCGGTCCCACGCTTTCCGTCACTGGAAGCCCTGAACGATTGGCTGGAGCTTCGATGCAGGGAGATTTGGCAGCAGACCGCACATGGAAAGATGCGCGGTACCATCGCCGATCTCTGGGCTGAGGAAGCACGGACACTGATGCCGGCGTCGCGTCTCTTCGATGGCTTTGTCGAACACACCAAGCGGGTTTCCCCGACCTGCCTCGTGCATTTCGATCGTAATCGCTACAGCGTTCCGGCATCTTTCGCCAATCGTCCTGTCAGCCTCAGGGTCTATCCGGATCGTGTCGTTGTGGCGGCAGAAGGCCTGATCGTTTGCGAGCACCAACGCATCATCAGTCGATCGCATGATGGCCCGGGACAGACGGTCTACGATTGGCGACATTATCTGGCGGTCGTTCAGCGCAAGCCCGGTGCTCTTCGCAATGGTGCACCGTTCACGGAACTGCCCGAAGCCTTCCGGACGCTGCAACAGCATCTGCTCAAGAAGCTGGGCGGTGATCGCGAGATGGTCGATATCCTGGCGCTTGTGCTGCAGCACGACGAGCAAGCCGTGTTGTCGGCCGTCGATATGGCGTTGAAGTCCGGTGTTCCGACCAAGACCCATGTCCTGAACCTGCTCCACCGCCTGGTCGATGGCAAATCCGCCACGCCACCGACAATCGACGCGCCCCAGGCATTGACGCTCACCAACGAACCGAAGGCCAATGTCGAACGCTACGACACTCTGAGAAAGACGGAGGTGCGCCATGCGTCATAATCCAGCCAGTGGAGCCATCGTCATCATGCTCAGGAGCCTGAAGATGCACGGCATGGCCCAGGCCGTCGGCGAACTCACAGAACAGGGATCGCCGGCTTTTGAGGCCGCCATTCCGATTTTGTCGCAGTTGCTCAAGGCGGAAACGGCTGAGCGGGAGGTCAGATCAACTGCCTATCAGCTCAAGATAGCCCGCTTTCCGGCCTATCGCGATCTCAACGGCTTCGACTTCGCCAGCAGCGAGATCAACGAGGCACTTGTGCGGCAGCTCCATCGCTGCGAGTTCATCGACGAGGCCAACAACATCGTGCTCGTCGGCGGACCGGGCACAGGCAAGACCCATGTCGCCACGGCCCTTGGTATCCAGGCCATCGAGTACCATCACAAACGGGTCCGGTTCTTCTCCACCGTCGAGCTGGTCAACGCGCTCGAGCAGGAGAAGGCACAGGGGCGTTCCGGGCAGATCGCCAACCGACTTGTCCATTCCGATCTCGTCATCCTTGATGAGCTTGGATATCTGCCATTCAGTGCGTCAGGCGGAGCATTGCTCTTCCACCTGCTGAGCAAACTCTACGAGCGCACCAGCGTCATCATCACCACCAACCTCAGCTTCAGTGAATGGGCCAGCGTTTTCGGTGACGCCAAGATGACAACGGCACTGCTCGACCGCCTCACGCACCATTGCCACATCCTCGAAACCGGAAACGACAGCTTCCGCTTCAAGAACAGCTCCGCCCAGGAACCCAAAAAAGCAAAGGAGAAGACCAAGACCTTGACCACGAACACAGACCAGAAACATACATAAAAGGCGGGTCAAATCTCGGTGGAAATGCCGGGTCAGTTCTCAGTGGAAATCAACACGCAAGGGCACCGGTCGCCTATCTGCCCCTCGGCACCTATGAGTGGCACGGCGAACATCTGCCGATCGGATTGGACAGCCTGACCGCCCACGGCATGTGCCTGGCGACCGCGGCGAAGACCGATGGTGTCGTGATGCCGCCCCTTTACTACGGCACGGGCGGCGGCCACGGCGGCTACCCGTTCACCATCATGATGGAAACCGACGCCGAGATTTCGGCGATGGTTGAATTCTCGTTCAAGCGCCTGGCGGCATTCGGTTTCAGGCTTGTCGTGCTGTTCACCGGGCATTTCGCGCCCACCCAGGTCGAGATGGTTCATCGGCTGGCGGACCGATGGAACGCGAGGGGCGGCGACCTACAGGTCCTGGGCGTCTCGATCAACGAGATTCCCGGCCTGGCCCTTCCGCCGGATCACGCGGCCATCTTCGAAACGACCATGCTCTACGAGCTTTGGCCGGATACGGTCGATTTATCGCGGCTTCCGCCCATGGACGGCGGCCCGATGCCCGAGAGTGACAGCTTCAGCGAGGCAAGGCACGATCCGGCGCATCCGTTGCATGGCATCATCGGTCCCGATCCGCGGGTGTTCGACCGAGACAAGGGGCCTTGGCTGATCGAGGACGGCTCGACGTGGCTGGCAGGCCGCGTCACCGAAACCCTACAACGCGGTTGACGGCGGTCCGTCGTCCATTTTGAACGAAAGGCTCGATCATGCGGATCGGTTTGGTGGGATACGGGACCGGCGGACGTCATTTTCACGCAGATGCCGAGCATCGGAACGAACGATAACCCCCATCATCTCGTCGTCCGCGGGATTGACCGCAACCGCCACAGGATTGTCATGAAGTCTTTCATTCTAACCCTTACCTGCAAGTACACCCGCGGCATCGTAGCCGGGGTGACCGCTACCTCGCCCACCGGGGCTGCAATATCCTCGACAGCTCGCAATTCGGAACCATCCGCCGCGTGTAGTGCCATGGGCGTCAAGCGGCCCGAGATCGGCTAGAACCAAGTTCGCGTCGAGAACCGCGGCGCGTCGTCATATGTTTTCGGGAGTGTACAAGTCGAACCCGATCGTCCGTTTCGTGGGAGCCAACTGAGCCTTGAGTTCCTGAACCATCCCGGTGATTGCTTCCCAGGCCAATTTCGCGATGGGATGGGCGATGACGAGCGAAAGATCGGAGTCGATGAGGCCTATGCGCGTGTGGTCGGTCACCTCGTGTCCGACGGCGACAATCGATCGGGCGCGGCCCGAGGCTTTCAGGGCTTCGAGAACACCGACCATGCCGCCACCGGAGATGTACAGCCCGACGAGATCAGGCTCGCGCTGCAGCAACTGATGGGTGACGTCGTTGGCGATCGACTTTTCCTCGAACGTCTGGACCGGCTCGAGAAGCGTGAAGTCCGTTCCGTGCTCGCGGCAGTAGGACCTGAATCCGGATTCGTTCATTTCCTGACAACGATAACGATGATTGCCTACAAGGATGCCAACCCGGCCCGGCCGTTTGCAGAGGCCGGTTACCGCCCACGCCGCCGTCCTTCCCACTTTCCAGTTGTCCAGCCCGATGTATCCCACGCCGCATGAGGCCGAAAGCTCCGAGATCAGGCCGTAAGTCGGGATGCCCTTCTGGCTGAGCATTTCGATCGCGTGCGCGATACGGGCGTGTTCGGCGGACACCACGGCGAGCGCATGCACCTTTTCGCCGACCTGGACTATGCGGCTCGCAACAGCTTCTGGCGAGAGGTCGTCCATGTGCTCGATGATTAGCTCGATCGGCTCGGGATAGCCTGCGGCGGCTTGCCGGAGCGCCTCGGCTATCGATCTGTAGAAGGTGCGATGCGATTGCTGAAGGAGGAAGCCCAATTTGATCGACGGCTTCTCGGTCTGAAGGCGCTCGCGAAGGGTTGGCAACGCATAGAACTCCAACTCCTCCGCCGCGTCCAACACACGCCGCGCGGTCGCCCCTCGGACCTGGGATCGCCCGTTCATTATCCGGTCGATCGTGGAGACGCTCACGCCCGCGGCCTTGGCAAGGTCCTGAATTGKCGCCCGGTGCGCCATAACAGCTCCTCTGAAGGAATCCTTCATTTGTGCAGCGCAAAAAATGAAGTGAAAGAAGGGAAATGCCTCAGTAAATATGAAAGCTCTATGAGGTGTGATTTGTCAATGGTAAAGAACATTTGACCGAGTTCGAAGCCGGCTTTTCTAAGCGGAGGCGAAAAATGGATGACCTGAAGTTCGGGACCCGCGACAAGCGAGGCAACTGGGCACCTGCCGATCCCCTTGAAATCGCGCCGTTCTGGACGGGGAAATTCGGTCAATTGGGAAGATGGCTCGTGGGCTACATCTGGCCCTATAACACTGTTTTCATGGCCGTGACCCTTGCCTACTGGTACTTCGTCCTGCCGAGCTGGGAGCGGATGAAAACCCTGTCATGGGACTGGGTCCTCCGGTTCTATGCCGTCAACGCGCTCGGCATCTTTCTCCTCTACGGCTCGATCGAGCTGTTTTATTACGCAAAGCGCAAACAGGGCACCCGCTTCAAATTCAACGGCAAGTTCCCAAGCGAACAGCCATCGGACATCTTCTGGTTCAAGAGCCAGAACATCGACAATTTCCTGCGCACTTTCTTCGTCTCCATCCCGATCTGGACCGTCGTCGAAAGCGTGACGTTCTGGGCGTTCGCGAACGGATACGGCATCTGGCTAAGCCCGGAAAGCCATTGGCTCTGGCTGGCGCTCCTGATCTTCTTGGCTCCCGCGCTGCACGAAGTGCACTTCTACTGCGGTCATTGGCTGCTTCACCAGGGCGTGCTCTACAAATGGATTCACTCGATCCACCACAACTCGGTGAACCCAAGTCCCTGGTCCTCGATGTCGATGCACCCTGTCGAATCCATCTTCTTTTTCGCCGAGATGATGTGGCATCTGATCATCCCGTCCAACCCGTTCGTCGCGCTGTTCCAGCTCACGAGCACCGCCTATGGGGCCATCGTCGGACATATCGGTTTCGACAAGCTTGAAGTCACCGATGAGCGCGGAATGGACAGCCACGCGTACACCCACTACCTGCACCACAAGTATTTCGAGGTTAATTACGGCGGCGATGGCGTCATTCCCCTCGATAAGTGGTTCGGCACTTGGCACGACGGCACCAAAGTCGCCGACGAGCGGATGAAGGAACGCTTCCGCAAGAAGAAGGAACGCATGAACGCCCGCAAGGCGGGCGAGGCCGCGGCAGAAAAATCACCGAATTCGAGAATTTCGGCTCCGGTCCGTCGTGGAGGGCATCCGGACTGAGACGAGGCTTCATCAAAGGCCGCCCGAGGGGCGGCGAACACCAGCAGGGAGGAAACCTGACATGAGACTTACCAGACTGCTTGCGGCCACCGCGATTCTGTTGATCGGCGCATCAACCTCATACGCCGCAGGGGCGAAGATTTTCGTGATCGGCGGCAAACCCGACGACCCGTTCTGGTCGATCGTCAAGCGCGGCGCTGAGGACGCGGGCAAGGTTGTTCAAGCCGAGGGCGGCTCGGTGACCTGGCTCGGTCCCCAGAACTACGACAATCTCGGCGTGGATGCCGCCGAACTCACTCCGCCAGGCGATTGACCAGAAGGCCGACGCGATCGTCGGACCGGACTGGGTCCCCGACGCGATGGACCCCGCGTTCAAGGCTGTCGTCGCGGCGAAGATTCCCTTGATCATCTACAATGCCGGTGGTCTCAAGGCGGCCGACAATCTCGGCGCGATGAACTATGTCGGCTCCGACGATTACAAGGGCGGCGTCGCGGGCGGCGAATACCTCGCGAAGCTTGGCAAGAAGAATGGCCTCTGTATCAACACGCTGCCTGGTGCCGCCAACATCGAAGCCTACTGCAAGGGCTTCAAGGAGGGCGAGACCAAGAACGGCGGAAAGGCGGACGTGCTGCCGCTGCCCGCGACGTCCTTCGGCTCGGCGACGGCTGTCGCGCAGGCCGTGAAGGCCTATCTTCTCCAGCATCCCGAAATCGACGCCGTCTTCACGATCGGTAATGTCGACGCGAATTCGGCCGTGACCGGAATCACGCAGGGCGGACTGACGGACAAGGTCTCCGTTTGCGGCATCAACTTCGACAAGACGATCCTCACGAACATCAAGGACGGGAAGCAGGCCTGCGCGATCGACCAGCAGGGCTATCATCAGGGCTACATGGCGGTCTCGATCCTGAACGCTTACGTGAACTACGGCCTGACCATCCCGACCAGGGAAATCCTCACTGGTCCCGGGATCATCGACAAGACCAATGTCGAGGCGACGCTCTCGGGCGTGGACGCAGGTACGCGCTGAGGGATATCGATGGTCGTCCGGTCTTGCGGCCGGGCGACCAATACCTCGCGCATGCCGCAAGCGGGGGCGACGACCCCATCGAGCTTTTGGACCGACCATGATCACGCACAGCACGCCTGCCATTGAAGCCACGCCTTCCGTCAACACGCGGTTCGGCTCCAGGCTGAGTACGCTGACGAGGCGACCCGAGAGTGCCTCCTTTCTCGGCATGGTCGCGGTTTTTGTCTTCTTCTCTATCGCTGGAGGAAAGCTCTTCCTGTCGTCCGCCGGCTTTGGCGGCTGGTTGAGCGTCGCCTCCGAAATCGGGATTATCGCGCTTCCCATCGGCATTCTCATGATCGCGGGAGAACTCGACATCTCGGTAGGGTCGGTGATCCCCGCATCTTCGCTGACGGTGGCCATCATTTCCGGGTACTACGGCGCGCCGCAGTTCCTTGGCATCGCGGCAGCGCTTGCGGTCGGTCTCCTGGTGGGCTTCGTCAACGGCTACCTTGTCACGCGAACCACGATCTCGTCGCTCATCATCACGATCGGAACGATGTTTGGCGTCATGGGACTTACTTTGGGGCTGACCGTCGCGATAGCCGGGTCCACGGGGGTGTCGGTCGTGCCCGACAACATCACCAAGGCGATGCTGGGCCAGTACATCGGCGGCATGTACCAGGTCACGATTCTTTGGTGGGTTCTGTTTGCAGCCGTTCTCTTTTACCTATTGCACATCTCGCCGATCGGAAACTGGATATTCGCCGTCGGCGGAGATGCCGTCAGCGCTAGAAACGCGGGCATCCCGACGACGAAGCTCAAGATTGGTCTCTTCATGTTGAGCGGTTTTTCCGCCGCGTTCGTCGGGGTGAGCGAGGTCGAGGTCTACCAAAGCGCACAGGTGCTCGCCGGACAGTCCTTCGTCTTCAACTCGATCATGTGTGTGGTCATCGGCGGCGTGTTGCTGACCGGGGGCTTCGGCTCGATCGTGGGGATTGTGTTCGGCACAGTCACCTTCGCGATCGTCAATCAGGGTATCTATTTCACGGGGATCGATCCGAATTTCGGCAGCGTCATCATTGGCGCGCTGCTGCTGGTCGCGGTTCTCACCAATGACGTCTTCCGACGGATGGCGCTCGGCCTCTCGTCGAAGAGAAAAGCGTGAGGTCTGACAATGAACCTTGAACTCGGACAGCTTTTGCGGCGGCCGGAAACCGGGTCAATTGTCAGCCTCGTCGTCGTGGTCGCATTCTTCGTTGTTTTTGGCGGAGCCGATCTCGGCACGATGTTGAAGGCCGCGAGCTGGATAAACTTCGCGGCCAACCTCGGAATCGTCGCAATTCCGGTCGGCATGCTGATGATCGCGGGAGAGATCGACATCTCCATCGGGGCGCTGATTCCGGTGGGGTCGATGACGACGGCAATCCTCTCGGGCTATTACGGTTTGCCGATCGCCGTCGGAATCCTCGGTGCTCTGGGCGTCGGCGTTGCGGTTGGCCTGGTCAACGGCATCCTCGCGGTCCGAACAAGCGTTCCTTCCCTGATCATAACGCTTGGCACGCTCGTGGCCACGCAGGGCATTGTCTTGAGCGCGTCGGTTCTCCTGACGGGCAATGCAAGCGTCGCGCTGCAAGCGCCGGATTGGGCCAAGTTCGTCTTCGGGCAACTGATCGGCGGCAGCCACCAGGTGATCATTCTCTGGTGGATCGCGATCGCCGTAATCTTCGCCTTGGTGTTGCATGTCTCGCCATTCGGCAACTGGATTTTCGCGATGGGCGGCGACAAGGAAAGCGCGCGGAATGCTGGTATTCCGACGAAGCGACTGACGATCATCCTGTTTGTCCTTTCGGCGACCTGCGCCTCTTTCGTCGGGATATGCCAGGCCATCCTATTCAATTCGGCCCAAGTCTCGGGTGGCATGAGCTTCATTTTCAACGCGATCGTAAGCGTGGTCGTCGGGGGCGTGCTCCTCACCGGAGGATTTGGTTCGGTCACGGGCATCGTCTTCGGTACCCTGACCTTTGCCGTCGTCAGCCAGGGCATCTACTTCACCCACATCGACCGGAACTGGTCAAACCTCATCATCGGCGTGATGCTCCTGGTCGCGGTGGGCATGAACGAGCATTTCAGGAAAGTGGCGCTCGGTTTCATCCGTTCGCGGAAAAAGGCGTGAGGCTTGAACGCAGGAATCTGGCGAAATTCATATCGAACATGCCGGGGCCTGAAACTTTGGCTCTTGCAGGGAACGTACGGGGAAATGACCATGGCTGACAGAACTCCGGTTCTTGAATTGCAGAACGTCGACAAGTCCTTCGGGCCGATCGACGTGCTCAACGACATCTCCCTGAAGGTTCATCAGGGGGAGGTGCTCTGTCTTCTGGGCGACAACGGCGCGGGCAAATCCACGCTGATCAAGACGCTCGCCGGGGTGCATAAGCCCAGTAAGGGCAAAATCCTGATGGACGGCACCGAGGTTCACTTCACGGGTCCCAAGGACGCCGCGGAGCGCGGGATCGCAACAGTTCACCAATTTGGGGGAACCTTTCCCCTCATGAGCATTGGCCGTTCGTTCTTCGTCGGTGTCGAACCGACGAAGGGCTGGGGGCCTTTCAAGATGTTCGATCGCAAGAAGGCTAACGCGATCGCCATCAAGGCAATTCAGGACTTCGGCATCACGCGCATCGACGACGGCGACCGGTTGATCGGAGGCTTGTCGGGCGGCGAGCGCCAGTCCCTCGCCATCGCACGCGCGGTTTACTTTGGCGCTCGGGTTCTGATCCTGGACGAACCCACCGCGGCGCTCGGAGTCAAACAGGCCGCACATGTGCTCAGGATCGTGAACCAGGCCAAGCGCAAGGGCTTGGCGGTCGTGTTCATCACCCATCAGGTGACCCATGCGATGGCCGTCGGCGACCACTTCGCCGTGCTGATCCGAGGGGCCATCGCGGCCGACTTCCGCAAGGGAGAGAGGAGCAGGGAACAAATCACCGATCTCATGGCTGGCGGCGAAACGATGGCGGACCTTGAGGCTTCCATTGAGGCCTGAGCACCGCACCTGGGAAAACATCACGCAAATTGAAAGGAATGCCTATGCCATGGGTTGATGCCTGCGCCGCGGCCGACATTGATGCCGAAGAAGTCATCCGGTTCGATCACGGCAAGAAGACGTTTGCCGTGTATCGCAATCACGAAAACCAGTATTTCTGCACGGACGGCCTTTGCACTCATGAAAGCATTCATCTCGCCGATGGCCTCGTCGTCGAGAACACCGTTTCCTGTCCGAAGCATTCATCCATTTTCGATTTCACGACAGGTGAGGTTGAGACGCCTCCGGCTTGTGAAAATCTGCGCTGTTATCCGGCCAAGGTCGAGAATGGGCGCCTGCTCATCGAGATTTGATACGCGGCGGCTCAGCGCAAGCTGCGCCGAACAGGCGTTGTGAAAGCACCGATCCGGCTTCCTCGCTTCTAAGAGCCCTCTCTGATTGGGGTCGTTGAAGTCAAGCTGCTCCCGATTTAAATTTCGGATCATACCGCCCCGCAGGTCACTCGCTTCTCTCCGCGGTCGGCGCGTGGCCGCCGCATGATGGGGTCAGGAAGACAAGGTGTCCCAATCTGTTTCACGACCTTGAGGGTTTCGCCCTCAGGTTCGGGACTCTTAACGAGATCACCTTGCCCATCGTCCCCACGGGAACGATCCGATTTGCCCTTTCAGGCAGAGCTTGCTGTTAAGCCTTTTCCTTTCCGGTTGTTCGTCCTCAAGCTGCAGCGAGGTCGATGTTGATACCCGGCTGCTTGCCGAAACGGAATTCGGAGCCGTCGCACCACATGCGATGCAGGATTACGGCAAGTTTGCGGGCGACTGCGACGCGTGCCCGCGCCATGCCGCGGCGCTTGGCAATGCCCATGCCCCAGGCCCTGAGGCTCGACCATTTTTTCGACCGCACAAGCAACGAATGGGCTGCTTCATAGAGTGCAGTTCGAGCGATTTCGTCACCACATCGGCTGATCCGGCCCTGGATGTCGGTCTCGCCGGATTGATAGCGCGACGGCGTTAGACCGAGATGGGCACCGACATCGCGTGACCGACGGAAGCGATCGGCGCGGTCGATGGTGGCACGGAAGGAAAGCGCAGTGATCGGTCCGACGCCCGGCACGCTCATCAGCCGGCGGCATGTCATCTCATCTTTGGCAACGTCGAGCACCTGTTTCGTCAGGTGGGTAAACTGCTCCAGCATCGTGGCAAGCACGGCCAAAAGCGGCTCGACGAGCGCCATCACCAGTGGATCGCCGGCCGCCATCTGTCGGGCCTTGCCCGCAAAGTCTGCCCGGCTCGGCGTTCCAAGCTTGATGCCACCCTCCCGCAGAACGGCCCGCACCACATTCTCGATCGAGCGCATCTCGTTCATCACCGTCCGGCGCGCGACCAGAAGCGAGCGCCACAGCCGGCATTGGCGGCTCTTGACATGCACCTGCCGGAACCAGCCGGTGCGCATGATCTGTGCCAAGGCGCGCGCATCATTGCGATCGGTCTTGTTGGGCATCGTCTTCATCGCTGCATTGGCTTGGCGCGTCTCGATGCAGACGGCCACCAGTCCCGCGCCCCGCAACCCGTCATGCAGCCAGGCCGTCAGCGAGCAGGCTTCAAGGCCGATACGCTCCATTGGCAAACCAATATCCTCAATTGCTGCGATCAATGCCTGCGGCTCACTGGCCGCCCGTACCTCCTTCACGATCCGGCCCGCCTCATCGACAATACAGATCGATGTTTCTTCCAAAGACACATCCATTCCGGCATAGTAGTTCATGGCTGCTTCCTTTCGATGCTTGTGGCCGATCAACACGGACCACGTTCTAACATCCTCAAGGGAGCAGCCACACCCGCGGCGCAGACCCCAATCACCCCATCTGATTTAAAAGTAGTTGAGCGATAACAGCAGGTTGTGATTCCCTTTTGGTGCTAAATCAAAATGGGGTTTCCGATGACCTGGACTGCTATCGCTCGGCGTGAGCATAACCGAGACGCGCTTCGTTTTCCAAGTGATTTGACGGACCGGGAATGGGCGCTAATCGAACCATTGATCCCACCGGCCAAGCGTGGAGGCCGCTGCCGAACGACGAAGATGCGCTCGGTCGTGGAGGCGATCCTCTATATCGCATCAAGCGGTTGCTCATGGCGGATGCTGCCGGGTGATTTCCCTCCGGTGTCGACGGTGCGCGGCTATTTCTATGCTTGGCGAAAGATGGGTTTATGGGAGGGCATCAATCAGCTTTTGGTG
>NZ_JBFUFF010000147.1:0-12118 GCF_056403555.1 Rhizobium sp. P2_G2 | reverse complement strand
CCTTGACCGGGTCGAGCTCGTAGTCCTTCGGCAGGACGGAGATCTTCTTGCCGTCGAAGTCGATGGTTGCCACCGTCGTCATGAAACCACCGGCAAGGATCTTGAGCGTCAGCTCCTTGACCGGAAGCGCCAGGGAGATGGGGGCCTGCTTGTCACCATAGATGACCGCAGGAACGAGGCCGTATCGGCGAAGTTCGCGGGAGGACCCCTTACCAACCCGATCGCGCAGCTCGGCCGAGAGCTCGTAAGCAACGTGGCTCATGGCTATTCCTTTCTAGTGTTATGGAGGGTCCCCGGCATGGTTTTGACGCCGAAAACCGGCCTGTCTTGCGACAAACCTCCACCGTGCCTCCAAGGGTGTCCCGGTGGATGGCGGCGCTCATATAGCAAATGTCGGGTGAACGCAAGGCGCTCTCGAATAACCGTCACGCTCAGACGTTAGGATCAAAACTCAATTAGGATAGGTGTTGTGTTGGCCGGGATGGGATTGAATGGAAGCAAACAAGCGCAAGGCAAGACCTGAGGTCTTGTCGAGCATTGTTTGCAATCAGGCGGCCCATCCCGGCCAACCCGGAGGGCAGGCTGGATTTTGTTCCTGCGGGCGTCGGAAAGGTTTGAAAATGGTCGGCATTTCCTGCACCTTTCCTCCTACTCAGAAACAAAATCCAACCTGCACAACACCTATCCTAATTGAGTTTTGATCCTAAAGCTTCAGTCGGCATTGACGCTCTCCAAGCGAGCGGGCAGAGTGCCGGGGGAAAACAGGTATTTGGAGGTTCTACCATGCGCGCTGCGCTGTATTCAACCGTTGCAATTGTCGTGGCTTTTTCGCCCATGCAGGCCAGAGCCGCCGACGTTTCGGAAGCCGGCGCCAAGCAGATCTTCGACAAACTGACTTACTATCTGCCGAAGGACATTGTCGACAGCGGCTTCCTCAAAGTGACGCCGAGCACCCAGCGCTATGAGGTCTCGGTCGATATCGCTCCCTTCCTGAAGAACCTGAAGCCCACCGAATTCGCCATCAACGGGCTACGTCCGTTCGTGCAGTTCCTGACACCGCAGGATGATGGTACCTGGAAGGTAGAGGCGAACGACAACCTCAACGTTTCCGGCTTCTTCACCGCCGAAGGCAAGAAGTCGAATTTCACCTATTCGATCGGCAAATATTCTTACGAATCCCTCTTCGATCCGCAGCTCAGCTTCTTCCGCACGTCGAAGGCCACTGTGAATAAGCTCCAATTCGCATCGGACAGTGGGCCGGGCAATGTCCAGGTCGGCATCGATTCCTACACGGGCGAATCCCACACCGACAACGTCAACAACGGCGTCGCCGATCTCACTGCGGTCCTGAACGCCAAGGGTTTCAGCGAAATCATCTCGGATCCGAATTCCGGTCCGGTTTCGATCACCGCCGAGAGCCTCGACGGAAACGTCAAGGCCGATAAGATCGGCTTCGCCCCAATGCGCGATCTGATCGTCTTCGCGCTCGACAAGTTCAAGGCGAATACGAAAACGCTGACGGCCGACGAAAGCGCCAAGCTCAAGGTGCTGCTTAAGGCCAACGTGCCTTTCACCGACAATCTGGTCGAGGACATCAAGTTCCACAACATCAATATCAGCGCCCAGAACATGCAGATGAAGCTGGCGGATATCGGCTACAAGGTCGATTTCAACGGCATCAAGCCTGACACGCGCGTCGGCTTCGAATTCAGCGCCAATGACCCGACCGTGCCGGCCGGCCTCCTGCCTCCGGGCACGGAGGGCGCAGTGCCGAAATCAGTGAGCTTCGGCGTAGCCATCACCGGCCTTAACGTCGAGGGTGTCGTCTCCTACGCGCTCGAACATGCCGACTTTACCAAGGACGACCCGCTGACGGCAGCCGACTCCGCCGCGATCGACAAGATCATCCTTCCCGATGGCAGCATGCACATCGAGTTCACCAATGTCTTTGCCAAGTCTGATGTCTACGACGTGTCGCTGACCGGCACGATGCTGGTCAACCCCAACGACAGCGACAGGCCCGAAGCCGACGTGACGATCAAGGCGCGCGACCTCGACAAGACGGTCAACTACCTGCAGGCCAATGCCGCCAAGGTGCCGCAATACGGCCAGGCCTCCTTCGGCCTGCTGATGATGAAGGGGTTCGGCAAGCAGGAAAGCGACGGTTCGATGACCTGGAACGTCAAGGTCGACAAAGCCGGCAAGGTGACGATCAACGGCCGCGAAATGCCGCACTGAGCTTACTATATTTTTCATGAAAACGCCGGCCTCGCGCCGGCGTTTTTTGTTCCCGCCATGGTTGACCGCGTCCCGATTTTTTGAACAGAGTGCGGACGTGTGAAGCTGGGCAGAGGCGTGTTTTATGAGGGTTTTTGCATATTTAGGTTTTGTTGTCCTCGGCTTCGCGTCGGCACCTGCATTTGCCGCTGACGTGACCGCAGCAGATGCTAAATCTATCGAGTCAAAGTTTTCCAATTTCCTGCCGCCAGCGCTGCGCGCTGTTCTCAAGCTCTTGCCTGCCGGAAATCACTTCGACGTCCAAGTGGRTATCGGGCACCTCGCAGACACGGCGCAAATGCCGTTGCATATTTCCAAGATGGCCCCGATTGCCGGCACAATCACGCCGCGCGCCGATGGACTCTGGGATATCGCTTCACATGGCGACATGGTTATGATGGGCTATATCGGGCTCGGTGCGGAAAAAACGCATTTCAACGTAAAGGCCGGCAATTACCAGATAAACACCGTATACGATCC
Organism: Rhizobium sp. P2_G2; assembly: GCF_056403555.1. NCBI lineage: Bacteria > Pseudomonadati > Pseudomonadota > Alphaproteobacteria > Hyphomicrobiales > Rhizobiaceae > Rhizobium > Rhizobium sp. P2_G2. Next base: position 9,361 of record NZ_JBFUFF010000147.1, on the reverse strand, counting down.
AGCCAGAGGCTATCCGCGAAGCGGCAATCTGCACGCTGAGCACTGGAAATTTTCCCCCGAGGCCTATCGAGAGAGCTGTGATACGTCCGCAGATGACTACGATATCAAGTACACCATCAGCGACGCAAAGGATGGCAAAGTCGATTCCCATCTAGAATCCACAGCTCAAAACTTCTGGGAAAGAAACACGAGTGTTAGCGTGCGAGGCAAGGATTTCGAAATCTCGGCAGCGTCCGTGAGCGAAAGCGAAAGCCTGACGGGCGTCGACCTGGCAATCGCGCAGCAAGTCATCAAGGTGATCGTGGGTAGCGGCGCACTGTCGCTTCAGGCCTTGAATCAAACGCAGCAGCAGCGGATATCCGACATTCTCAAGCAGAGCCCGTTTCCATTCTCCAGTTTCGTCGACAACGCCGAGGTTTCCCGACCGAAGATCAGGTACGATAGCGTTGAGGTTTCTGCCGATTCATTGAAAGTTGCTGCCAAACTCGCCTTTGATAAGCAGGGAGGGAGCTTGTCGATCGTCCTCTCGGCAGAAACGCCGCATTTGCACCCAGGCGCCTTCCCGCACCCGGTCGAGCTGGCAATGCCGGATGAAGTCAATATCGGTATGCGCTTCGATGACTTGAAAATTCAAGATACGTTGGACCCGATCTTCAAACCAAGCAGCCTCAAAGCTGATCAGAAGTCCAAAGGCTGGATCTCGCAAATGCTGCACCAGGGCAGCGAGATACGGATCAATCTGTCTGACACTTCCGTGCATTCGCAATATTATGACATCAGTTTGTCCGGCTCATTTGTGAAAAGCATCGAACACGAGAACGAGCGTCCGGATATCGATTTGACGGTCACGGCGCACAACCTCGACAAAACGGTTTCCTTTCTCCAGGCCAATGCCAATGCTGTGCCCTGGTTCGGACAGGCGTCGTTCGTGGTGCTGATGGCAAAAGGCATGGGCAAGCAGCAGAGCGACGGCGCGTTCGTTTGGCATATTCAGACCGACAAAACCGGCGCCCTAATGGTCAATGGCCACAAAACGCGGCAGTTATGAGCCCCTGCAGCTGTGTCGAAACGCCGGCCTCGCGCCGACGTTTTTTGTTCCCGCCATGGTTGACCACGTCCTGGTTTTTTGAACAGACTGTGATCAGTCTGAAGTCAGCCGGGGCATATTTATGAAGATTTCTGCATATTTCGCCAGTGTTGTTATGGCTCTCATTCCGGTTGCCACGCAAGCCGCAGTGGACAAGAACGTCGATGGCACGCTTGGCATCGAACGGCAGCTGAAAAGCGCCCTGCCGGCTACGCTTCGCGACCTTCTCCAGATCTCGCCCGAAGGCGGCAACCGATATCGAGCACATGTCAGCCTCGCGCCGGGCCTGACGCAATTCAAGAGCGTTTTCCAGATCACGGAAATGACGCCACTCGACTTCCTGTTCGACAAGGCGGTGGGCCAAACCTGGAACATTGCAGCGCATGGGCAAGCTATGTCGGTTGTCGGCGATACGTTGTGGACTGGGCAGACCACACATTTTCAGTACCTTAGCGGTAGCTACGACCTGACTGCCGCTTTCGACGAAGCCGTCCGATCGACGACCGCCAAGCTCCTGATCAAGGATTTGGACATTCACAGCGATAGCCTGAACAATGAGCAATTGAGTTCAAGTTCGATCAAGGACTACAAAGTGGTAGCGAAAGTGGCACATGGCGAAAAAGGTCTGCTGCAGGGCTCCGCAGAAATAACCTCGCAAACGGCACGGGAAATGCGCAAATTCCGCGGGCTGCCGGACGAATATATCCTGCAGGCCAAATCGGTTCATGATCTCACGTCGTTTGCAGGCTTCGACGCGGGCGGAGTGACCAGCATCGCGACCGCTCTCATGCAGAAGGACGATCCGATAAACACCACAATAGTGAAATTGATTGTCGCGTTTCGGGACCATCCTTCTTTGTTGGAAAATCTCGATGATCACGCAACTTGGGATGATGACGAACTGTCATTTCGAGATATCAAGCTGTTCGCGAACCACATCGAACATCATTTGAAGTTTTTCGGCACACCGCAGGACTATGCAGTCGGTGTCGATCTGAGCCTCGATCACCCAACTGCAAAGCCCGGCCGCTTTCCGCACGCCATTGAGCAGGCCATGCCTGACAAGGCGGCATTTGGTTTCACCTTGAGGCGGCTTGATCCTGAGGCAGCCCTCCTGACTATGGTGCGAACGCAGCGCCTGCAGAACAAGGCAAAGCGCCGCAGGGACATCGCGCTCGCGGCCTTTTCGCATGGGCTGAAAGTGGACTTCCAGGACACTTATGCCCGATCCCAATTCTACGACATTACTCTCTCAGGATCGCTCGATCTCAATCTCGCCGATCGGCGCGATCAGGGCGAAGCGAATTTCACCATCACAGCCCGCGATCTCGACAAGACCGTGAGCTTCCTGCAAACCAATGCCAACAGCGTGCCGCAGTTCGGCCAGGCATCCTTCTTTGTCCTCATGGCTAAGGGTCTTGGTAAGCAACAGCCGGATGGCACGATCGTCTGGAACGTCAATATCGACCGCTCCGCGGCCGTCACCGTCAATGGGCGCCCGTTGCCTCGCTTCTGACGTTACGGCTCTGTCGCAAATCTGCGACAGCGCCCCGCCTCGCGCGACCAAAGGAATGACCTAGATCAATTGGCTTCTCATCCCGTTGTGCTAATGTTCACCCTGCATGAGGAGAACTGGCGCTCTGGGAGGAGCCAATGGCTGCAGCCAATCAGCATTCCGATTTGGTCTACGCGATCGCGCAGGCAAAATCCGCCGGCGCGAGTTCGCCGATCACTGCCTCCTGGCACCGCTGCCTCACCCGCCACAAGCTCTCGCCGGAAGAAGTTCGCGGCCCCGTCCGTCTCACCGAAGCGGAGTTTCAGGAAGTGATCGAACATTCCGGCCACGTCGTCGAGGAAGCATCGCGCGAACTCGACTGGCTGTTTTCCATGGTTGGCAAGGCCGGCTGCTGCCTCGTCTTTACCGACAGCAATGGCGTCGTACTGGATCGCCGTGGCATCGCTTCCGAAGACAAGGATTTCCGCGATCTCGGCCTTTGGACAGGCAATGACTGGAGCGAGGCGAGCGCCGGCACCAATGGCATCGGTACCGCGCTTGCCGATGGCCGCATCGTCACCGTCTATCGCGATCAGCATTTTCTCTCGGCCAATATCGGTCTTTCCTGCGCCACGGCCCCCGTGCGCGACCATAAGGGCCAGATCATTGCGGCCATCGACATCTCCACCGCGCGTCAGGACGCAACCGAGATGATCATGCCGGTCTTGGCGCAGGCCGTGCGTGACACGGCCTCGCGCATCGAGGTCAACCTCTTTCGCCGCGCCTATAGCAGCGCCCGCATCATCATGGTCAATTCGGTCTCGCATGCCGGCTCGGCCCTGCTCGCCGTCGACCGCGACGACATGGTGCTCGGCGCCACCCGCGCCGCGCGGCTGGCGCTGAAACTCGACGACCATATGATCGACGACGGCATACCGGCTGCCGATCTGCTGCGCGAGCATGCGGAACCGGATGGCCGCGGCCTGTTGGAGGCCGAGCGGGCAGCATTGCGGCGGGCGCTGTCGCGCAACAACGGCAATGTCTCGCTGACGGCACAGATGCTCGGCATCAGCCGCGCCACCCTGCACCGCAAGCTCAACAAGCTCGACCTGCATCACTGATCGCTGTTGACTTTCTGCCGTTTTGCCGGCCTAAAAACGGCAGACGAACGACATACAGGCAGCGTCATGCTCATCTTTGCAGGCCTCGGCAATCCCGGCGGCAAATACCAGGACAATCGCCACAATATCGGCTTCATGGCGGTCGACGCGATCCATCGCAAGCTGCCGTTCGGTCCCTGGTCGAAGAAATTCAAGTCCGAGATCTCCGAAGGCGAGATCGACGGCGAGAAGGTGCTGCTGGTGAAGCCGCAGACCTTCATGAACCTCTCCGGCGAAGCGGTTGGCGACGCCATGCGCTTCTATAAGCTGACGCCGGCCGACATCACTGTCTTTCATGATGAGCTCGACCTGCCCGCGGGCAAGGTGCGCGTCAAGATCGGCGGCGGCAATGGCGGCCACAATGGCCTCAAATCCATCGATGCGCATTGCGGCCGCGACTATCGCCGCGTTCGCCTCGGCATCGGCCATCCCGGTGTCAAGGAACTGGTGCACAGCCATGTGCTCGGAGATTTCTCCAAGGCCGACCTTAGCTGGCTCGAACCACTGCTCGACGAGATCGCACTCAATGCCAACCTGGTGTTCAAGGGCGACGCCAGCCAGTTCATGAACAAGCTGTCGAGTAATGCGCCGGAGCAGAAGAAAAAGCCTGACGCTGCCGACAAGCTGAAACCGGCAGCCCAGTCGCACGTGCACCAGGCACGCAACCACAAGCCCAATCTCCCGACCTCCGGCCCGATGGCCGACATGCTGAAAAAGCTGTTCGGCTCCAAGAGCGAATGACGCCGTCACATATCTGTCATGCCGCACCCCTTAAATGAAGCAATGACAAGTGACATCCGTGCCGCGCGCCTCGACGATCTCGATGCGCTTCTCCTTCTCTACCGTCACCTCAATCCCGCCGACCCGCCGCTTTCGCGGGCTGCGGCGGAGGACAGGCTGCGCGCTATGCTTGCTCAGCCCGGCATGACGATCCTCTGTGTCCAGGCCGGTGAAATCGTGGTCGCGACCTGCACTCTCATCATCGTCCCCAACCTGACGCGCGGCGGCGCTCCCTACGCGTTGGTTGAAAACGTGGTGACACATCCCGACCACCGGCAGAACGGCCACGGCCGGGCCGTCATTCGCAAGGCGATCGGTTTGGCCTTCGATGCCGGCTGCTACAAGGTGATGCTGCTGACCGGCCGGGCCGATCCGACGGTCCATCGGTTTTATGAAGGCTGCGGTTTTACCCAGAGCAAGACCGGTTTTCAGATTAGAAACAATTAAAATTACACAATCTTAAGCTTCAATTCCGAGCCGAACACCTCAAAGAAGCGTCATATTTGATCGTTTTCCCAGGAAATATCAGTATATTTTACGGATTTTCACGGGTCTCTATTAATTCTGTTTCAACAAACAGCTGCCTATCCTCGGCCACTCCGCAACCATTGCAGCAATGCCGCAACGCAATGCAGCAACGCGGAAGAGAGATGGCGGTCTCAGCTGGCCGTCATAATTTTTTTCGGATCGGCGAATGGGGTGTGGGGCACGCTCATCCGCTGGACAACGACATAGGGGCCGACGTGACTCTCTCCATTCGCAATACGCTGATCGGGCTGTTCCTGATCCTGAGCGCAGCGATCTGCGTTCTCACCGCATCCGCAGCTTTGGATGCCTATAGTCGCCACAAGGTGTTCACTGAAGTCTCCCAGTTGACCCAGCTAGACCGCGCACTGTTCAAAACGCTCGCAAAATTTCGCAACGAGCGCGGTGACGGCGCATCCGCCGTCACCATGGAACTCGGCACGCTTGATGCAACACTCGACTCGCTGAAAAAGGATCGCGGCCTTGTCGACCAAGCAATGGCCGAAGCGAAGTCCGTCTATGCGACGATCGACAATTCCGATCTGAAAGCACCGATTGCCGACCTGATGAACGTCTTCGATCAGGTTATCGCGTTCCGCAGCGACATCGACAATGCCCTGAAACAGAAACTTGCCGATCGCGACAAAGGCCTTCAGGACAAGTGCCTCACGCTCGGCCAGCAACTGCTGACCGCGTTGGAAGCAGGCTCGACGGCGACGGAAGGGCAGATTCGTCTGCGCGACCCGGCTATGACCGCGATGATCGAAGTCCGCGCCCTCGCCTGGACGTCGCGCGCCACCGCCGGCGCCGCCAACCTGGCGATCAACACCACGCTGGCCTCGGGCCAGAAAATGACGGCCGCAGACCTGGAGAAGATTGCTGCAAGCGACAATACCGTGGCAGCCCTCTGGAAGGCCGTCGGCGTGCTGGYCGATCATCAGGATACACCGCAGAACGTCAAGGATGCCTATCAGGCTGCTGCTACGGGCTATTTTGGCGGCGACTATGCGCCGCACCGCGCCGCACTGCTGCAGAAGCTGGCCGCAGGTGCAAAGTCCCCGGAACCGATCGACCAGTGGCGCCCGGTTGGCAATGCAGCATTGCTGTTCATCGCCAACGTCGCATCCAGCGCCGCTGATGGCATGGTGGATGAAGCCGATGCCCGCCAACAGCAGGCATTCAGCGCCATGCTCGGCTATCTCGCGATCTTCCTCGTTGCCGCCGCTCTCAGCATTGCCGGCATCTTCGTCATCATGCTGCGCGTGGCGCGCCCGATCGGCACGCTGACCCGCAACATGCATGCCCTTGCCGGCGGCGACCTCGACATCAAGGTCGATGGCGCCGGTCGCAAGGACGAAATCGGCGAAATGGCCCGGTCTGTGGAAGTCTTCCAGAAGGCCGCCATCCACAATAAGGCGCTGGAAGCTGAAGCCGAAACCACCCGCACCGCCTCCGAGCGCGAACGCATCGACGTGCAGCGCCGCGCCGAAGCCGATACCGAGGCCCGCCTCACCCAGGCCACCGGCGTTCTCGCCAACGGCCTCCGCAGCCTCGCCGCCGGCGACCTGCAATGCGAAATCAATACCGAGTTCGGCGCCCAGTTCGAAGACCTGCGCCACGACTTCAACACCTCGGTGCGGCAGTTGCGTGACGCCATGCGCGGCGTCGGCCAGACGGCCGCCCAGGTCCGCACCGGCAGCGCCGAGATTTCCAGCGCCTCCGACAACCTCTCCAAGCGGACCGAACAGCAGGCAGCCTCGCTGGAGGAAACTGCGGCGGCGCTGGAACAGGTCACGGCCAATGTCAAGTCGACGTCCATGCGCGCCGGCGAGGCCCGCGATCTCGTCCGCGGCACACGCAGCCAGGCCGAAAGCTCGGGCAAGGTGGTCAGCGACGCCGTCGACGCCATGGGCAAGATCGAGCATTCGTCGAAGCAAATCAGCCAGATCATCGGCGTCATCGACGAGATCGCCTTCCAGACCAATCTCTTGGCACTCAACGCTGGTGTCGAAGCGGCCCGCGCCGGTGAAGCCGGCAAGGGCTTTGCCGTCGTCGCCCAGGAAGTGCGCGAACTGGCCCAGCGCTCCGCCAAAGCCGCCAAGGAGATCAAGGCTCTGATCGGCAATTCGGAGATCGCTGTCAGCGAAGGCGTGCGCCTCGTCAGCGACACCGGCGCCGGCCTCTCGGCCATCGCCGAGCTCGTCCAGCAGATCAACCAGCATATGGACGCGATCGCCATCGCCGCCCAGGAACAGTCGATGGGGCTCGGCGAAATCAACAGCGCCGTCAACCATATGGACCAGGCAACTCAGCAGAACGCCGCCATGGTGGAACAGATGAACGCCGCCGGCGCCGGCCTTGCCGAGGAAAGCGCCCGTCTGGGCGAACTGCTCGCGGCCTTCCGCACCGGCGAGGCGGCGGCCTCTGCAGATCGCGCAGCAGCCCGCCGCCCTGCCCCGACACCGGTTAGCAAAGCGCCGGTTGCAGCCCCCCGCGCCATGCCGGTCTCGCGCGGCAATGCGGCGCTCAACCAGCTGCAGCAGCAGTGGACGGAATTCTGACCTGATCGGCCAAGTCGGTATACCTCATCCCGGGCGCTTCATACGCCCGGGATTTTATTTTCGGCTCGGACCTCCGAAAGAGCGTGTCCACGACGCAACAGTCGCTGATTGCATCGCCATTCATCAAAATTAGCGCTTGAACTCCGGTGCCGAAAGGTCCATTTCGGGCGCAGTTCAATTCCAGAACGGGAGCGGAAAATGACACAGTCCATTTCCATACGCCCCACCGGGCTTAACGGCTGATCAGCGTCGACGCGCTGAGCGGACCTATCCTGCCGGCCTGAGAGCCGGCTGATTGACCTGTTCTGGATTTCTTATCATGGGCAATATTTTTGGGGATTCCGTCCCCGGCGATGGCATGCGCAAGGCTGCCATCCGCCATTTCTTCACCGCCGCAAGCTGGATCGAAGGCGCGGCAACCGAGCAATTGAACGATGTCGCGGCCCTGCCCGACATGGTGTCGCTTGCCGGCTATCCCGATCTGCATCCGGGCAAATACGGTCCCGTCGGCATGACGGCGCTGGCGCATCGTCTCTATCCGCAGCTGATCGGCAACGATATCGGCTGCGGCATGTCCTTCTTCGAGCTTGATCTGCCACTGCGCAAATTCAGGATCGACAAGGCGGCAGAGCAGTTGCGCAAACTTGAGGATGTCGAACTGACTGGCCAGGCCGACCGGCTGGAGGCACAGGGCATGCCGGGCGATTTCTTCGCCGGTTCGCTCGGCACGATCGGTGGCGGCAATCATTTCTGCGAGGTGCAGGCGATTGCCGATGTGGTCGACGACAACGCCGAAGGCCTGGTCGATCGCCAGCGGCTCTATCTGCTGGTCCATTCCGGCTCGCGCGCACTCGGCGCTCATGTCTTCCGGGAAACGATCGAGGAGAATGGTTCGCTCGCCGAGGGCATCGAGATCGGCACCGAGGCGGCCGTCGACTGGCTGCTCAGCCACAACGCCGCGGTCGATTGGGCCTCCGTCAACCGGCAGATGATTGCCGAACGGGCGGCAGGCGCCCTGCGCGCCGATATCAGCCTGGTCGCCGATGTGCCGCACAATCTCGTGCGGCTCACCGATGAAGGCGTCGTGCACTATAAGGGTGCGGCCGCCGTCAGCACCGGTGCAATCGCGCCGATCGCCGGCTCACGCGCCACGCTCAGCCATCTGGTCAAGGTCCTGCCTGCGGCGGAAGAAGCCCATTGGGGCATCTCGCATGGCGCCGGCCGGAAATATGACCGCAAGGCCATGCATGGTCGCGTCGGTGCAACCCGCTCCGAACGGGAAGCACTGGGTAACAATGAATGGGGCGGCGTTGCCATCTGCGACGATCGCGCCTTGCTGATCGAGGAGGCGGCGAGTGCCTATAAGGACGCCGGCAAGGTGGTTGCCGACCTTGCCTCATTCGGTTTGGTGCAGCCGCTGGCGACGATGAAGCCGCTGGTGACTTATAAGAGCGTGCAGCCCGACCGGATCGAACGCGAGCGTTCAAAGGACCGGGACCGCTCGACGATCCGGAGGATGCGCCATGGATGAAATGACGCTGTTCCTGACCTCCGGCAACGGTCCGGTCGAATGCCGCATCGCTCTTGCAGCCCTGCTCCGGCTGCTGGAGCGGGAGGCAGCCGGACGCATCTGCACTTTCGAAGCGACGGCCGGACCACAGCCCGACGATCACGGCCCGAAATCCGCCGTCGTCACGATCAGGGGAGCGCAAGCCGCTCTCCTGGCCGACGGCTGGTGCGGCACGATCCGCTT
>NZ_JBFUFF010000146.1:0-18692 GCF_056403555.1 Rhizobium sp. P2_G2 | reverse complement strand
CAATAACGCCATGTCGATCACTCCGTAGCCCTCGCTGAAAACACGCAGGGCAAGGTTCAAACATGGGTCAATTCTCAGTGGAAATATTACGTCAAACTGGGTCAGTTCTCAGTGGCACTCAACAACCGAGGATTCGCCTGCAGCCGAAGGCCGCCCTTGCATTGTCGATGGCCCTGCATGAACTCGCCACCAATGCGGTCAAATATGGAGCGCTTACCGTTCCAGGCGGAATGGTTGAGGTTAGCTGGCGGATCGATGAAGACTCTGGATATTTCTACCTTCGCTGGATCGAGCAAGGTGGACCGCCGGTGGCAATTCCGCTTAAACGCGGATTTGGTTCACGGCTCATCGAGCAGGGTCTTGCGCAGGACCTCTATGGCGACGTCAAGTTGGAATTCGCCCAGGATGGTGTGATTTGTTCGATTGAGGCGCCTTTGGAGGAGCTTCGTGTTCAGCACGAAGAGCCACAGCGGCCAGATTCGCTTAATTTGAATATTCGAGGCATCTAGTCATGGATATCGGGGCAACCCTGAACGGTCGAAGCGTGCTGATCGTCGAGGACGAGTCGATGGTCGCCATGTTTCTTCAGGATACGCTCGAGGACATCGGATGCACCGTGATCGGTTTGGCGCCAAGACTGAACGAAGCGCTCAAGAAAGCGGCATCACTGGTCTTCGATATCGCTATCCTCGATGTCAATCTCAACGGCAGCAGCAGCTTCCCTGTCGCCGAAGTTCTCAGGGCTCGCGGTCTGCCATTCATTTTCGCGACCGGATATAGCAGAACGAGCCTGCCTGAATTTTTGCAGCGGGTGCCGATCGTGCAGAAACCTTTTCAGCAGCGGGAACTGGAGACCGCGATTTGCACAGCTCTATCGCAGAAGGCTGAAGAATAGCAATTTCCGCGCACAAGGACGTATCGGCGGTTTGTCACCGCCAGAAACGATCCGAGATTGACACGCCGGGGCCACAAGTCTCCACTCCAAGCACTAAAGCCATGCCGTTAGTACGGATCGCGCGTCGTGCAGGGGCGAACGCCCGCGCAGCAAATACCGCCGAGCGCTCGCACACGAACTTCAGACATTCAGCAGCAGATATTCCCGCTCCCAGGGGCTGATAACCTGCATGAAGGTCTCGAACTCCCCGCGCTTGACTCCGGCATATATGCCGATGAATTCGTCGCCGAAGACCTCGCGCAGCGCCGGCTCGTTCTCCATCAGCGAAACGCCCTCGAGCAGGCCGCGCGGCAGTTCCACGGAACCCTCATTCGCCGTTCCGTCCGAAGGCGGGGTCGGCTGCAGGCCTTTCATGATCCCGAGCCAGCCGCAGGCGAGTGAAGCCGCCAAGGCCAGATAGGGATTGGCGTCCGAGCTCGGCAGGCGGTTTTCGACGCGGCGCGCGGCGGCGTCGGAGACCGGAACGCGGAAAGCCGTGGTGCGATTGTCGTTGCCCCAGGCATTGTTGACCGGGGCGGACATGCCCGGCGTCAGGCGGCGGTAGGAGTTCACATAGGGCGCCATCATTGGCAGCGACTTCGGCACATAGGCCTGCATGCCGCCGATAAAGTTGAAGAACTCCTTTGAGGGCGACCCGTCAGGGTTGGAGAAGACGTTCTTGCCGGTCTTGATGTCGACCACGGACTGGTGGATATGCATCGCCGAACCCGCCTGCCCCTGCATCGGCTTGGCCATGAACGTGGCGTAGATGCCATGCCCCATCGCTGCTTCGCGAATGGTGCGCTTGAACAGGAAGACCTGGTCAGCCAGCTCGATCGGATCGCCGTGGCGCAGGTTGATTTCGAGCTGAGCCGGCCCCTCCTCATGGATCAGCGTATCGATCTCCAGGCCTTGCGCCGCCGAGAAATGGTAGATGTCGTCGATCAGCTCGTCGAATTCGTTGATGCCGGCGATCGAATAGCCCTGTCCGCCCTGGATCGAGCGGCCGGAGCGCCCTTGCGGCGGCTTCAGCGGATAGTCGGGGTCATCGTTCTTGGCGACGAGATAGAATTCGATTTCCGGTGCCACGACCGGCTTCCAGCCACGGTCCTTGTAGAGCGCCAGCACATGCTTGAGCACATTGCGCGGCGTGTAGGAGRCCGGCTTGCCGTCCGTGTCGATGATATCGCAAATCACCTGCGCCGTCGGGTCGGTCTCCCATGGCACGACCGAGAGCGTCGACAGATCCGGCACCAGCTTGATGTCGCTGTCGCGGGAATCGTAGCGAAACTCCTCCGTCTCCTCTGGATAGTCACCGGAAATCGTGTGGCGGTAGATCGCCGACGGCAGCGCCAGCGAGGTATTGGAGGTGAATTTCGACGACGGCATCATCTTGCCGCGCGGCACGCCTGCCAGGTCGGGTGTGATGCATTCGATGTCCTCGATACCGCGGACACGCAGCCATTCAGCCGCTTCTTTCCAGTTGGTGACACCGCGGGAACGCAACAGCATGGGCGAAGGCTTCGGAGGAAGTTCTGTTGTTGTCCTGACTTTCTTGCCGAGCGCTTTTCGTGCGACCATGATGCACCGTTTTGAGGTTGATAATCCGGTGATCATAGCGGTTTGCGGTCAATTGGCGAGAGGGGGAGAGCATTTTCGCCGCAAATTTCCCAAATTCCTGGACGAATTGGCGGCGGACATGAATTGACCGGAATCAATGTCTTTAACCGGCAGGACTGCTACACAGTTCTCGACTCACCGGCGACGCATCGACAATGCCGGCGCGGACCCGCTTCGCAACCGAAGGCAGATTCAGGCGTTATTAACGGAACGCGCCCATTCTGAGATAAACGAAAGGGGAAATTGGAATGCAGAACGACAGACGGAGGCAGGCCCGCGCAATTGCCATCGCCAAGACGGCTGACGACCGGTTTCGGAAGATGGAGGTTATTGCCTTCGCCGTGACGATGGCAGCAGCCTGCCTTTACGGGTTGATGACGTTCGTCCTTTGAAATCCGATCGGCCTCTCGATTCGCATGATGCGGATTGCCGAACTGCGACCCGATCTTGAGAAGTGCCACGATCGGATCGCTCGGGCGACGCCAGCTGAAAATCGTCTGCAAATCGAAATGCTCAAGTAATTTTCAAACAACGGTCGTCCGCCGCTTCACCAACCCTATACGTAATTGATTAAATTCATCGATTTTTATTAGCGGTAATTTAATTTTAAGGGCCACCCGCGATAGTAGGCGAAACGACGATGATGTCGGCAAATGCCCTGACACGCGGGTGCGATGATTGCGCTCAGTGTTTCGAAGACACCGCACCCTGCCGGCACAAACAAGATGGGTCACGGACGCATTCGCAAAGGCATTTGCCCGCCAATTGAAGGAGGCAAATGAATGAACATCGACCGCATACTGTCCCGCTTTAAGATTCAGACCAAGGTCCTGATTTTCATTTTCCCGTTCGTGGTCAGCATTTCAGCCGTCGGTGTCACGGGCCTTTATGCCTCGGGCCTCCTCCAAGGGCGCATGGAAATTTCCAACAGCGTCCTGCAATCGCTTTCAGGCTTCAAAGATGTTTCGGCGGCGATGGGCCGCTTCCTCGAAAATGCGACACCGGAAAGCCGCGACGACGTTGCCCAGAAGCTGGCCAGCCAGCGCGACATGCTGCAAGGCATGCTGGGGCATCTCGGCAAGAACGCGGAAGGCCGCGCCGATCTCGAAGAGGCGACCAAGTCCATCGACAGCATCATCGACCATATGAGTGGCCTCTGGACGCTGCACGAGACGGAAACCAAGCTATCCGACAGCCTCCAGAACAGCCTGAACGTCGTCGTCGCCTCGCAGATGAAGATCACCGAGGCCACCACCCAGGTGCAGCGACAGATGAACAACGACCAGAACGCGGCGAAATCGCTGCTGCGCGAGGCGGACCGCATCCAGGTCAACGCTCAGGGACTGGTCGATATCGCCAACGGCTACATGAAGGCCAAGACGCCGCAGGACAAATTCAACCTGATCAAGAATAGCCTTGGCGATCTGAAGAAGCGCCAGCGTATCCTGGCTGCCGCGCTGCCCGCATCGAACAAGGCGATCGTCAAGTCGCTCACCGCCTCTATTTCCGATCTCTCTGCAGTGATCGACAGCAAAGACCCGTCCGACGAAAATGTTGCCAAGATGCAGACGAAGCTGAGCGGCTTCCGGCAGTTCAACGTCTATCTCGGCCTTGCGGCTGCACAGAAGATGAAGCAGGCGACTGACAATTTCGCCAAGCTCGATGCACCGCTGGTCAAGGCCGAGGGCCTGCTCAACGACAGCCGCAAGCTCGTCACTTCGGGTTATTCGATCCAGATCCTGCTCGCCAAGTTCATGCTCATCCCCAACGAGCAGAACCGCACCCGTCTTGCGGATGATTTCGAAATCGTCAAGAAGGATATGATCCCTCTCGCCGGCTCCGCCAAGGACCTGCCTTTCTATGCCGACCTGCAGAAGACGTTCATTCCGGCGCTGGACGAGATGGACAAGGACAGCAAGGCGCTTGTGAAGGTATCGGAGCAACGCCACACCGACTTTGCGGCAGCGGCCAGCGGTGTCGATACGATCTGGAAGCAGTTGACGACCTTCGCCGAACTGCAGAAGCAGAGCGCCGGCAAGGAACGCCAGGACGCCAATTCGATTTCGATCGGCGCCACGGTCCTGGGCATCATCATCGCCATCTTCGCCGGCATCGGCCTGGTCATGACGTTCAAGGGGCCGATCGGCCAGATCACCTCGTCGATGCGCAGGCTCGCCGAAGGCGTGCTCGACACCAAGATCAACGGCGAGGCCCGCGTCGACGAGATCGGCGAAATGGCCCGCGCGCTTGGCGTTTTCAAGCAGAACGCGCTTTCCAAGATCGAGATCGAGCGCCAGAGCGAGTCTGAACGCACCGCCGCTGAAGCCGAGCGCCAGCGCAACGACCAGGAAAAGCTCGACGTGGACCGGCAGATCGATTTCGCCGTCAACGCGCTCGCAACAGGTCTTGGACGTCTCGCGGCCGGCGATATTTCGCAGACGATCGAGACGCCGTTCTTCGGCCGGCTCGAACAGCTGCGCAACGACTTCAACGGCTCGCTGCTGCGCCTCCAGGACACGATGAGCCAGATCCGCAACAACACCTACATGATCCAGCGCAATGCCGGCGAGATGAGTTCATCCGCTGACGAACTCTCCAAACGCACCGAGCAGCAGGCCGCTTCACTCGAGCAAACGGCAGCTGCGGTCGAAGAAATCACCGTCACGGTCAAATCCTCCGCCGAGCGTGCCGAGGAAGCCAACTCGATCGTCGCCGAGACCAAGCGGGCAGCGGATGCCTCGTCGGCCGTCGTGCAGAACGCTATCGATGCGATGGGCAGGATCGAGGATGCCTCCAACCAGATCGTGCAGATCATCGATGTGATCGACGAGATCGCCTTCCAGACCAACCTCTTGGCGCTCAATGCCGGGATCGAGGCCGCGCGCGCCGGCGAGGCAGGCAAGGGCTTTGCGGTTGTGGCGATGGAAGTGCGCGAACTTGCCCAGCGTTCAGCGAGTGCGGCCCAGGAAATCAAGGGACTGATCGACAAGTCGAGCACGGAAGTCTCCGCCGGCGCGCGGCAGGTGCAGCAAACCGGCACCGTGCTGTCGGAGATTTCCGCCAAGATCGTCACCGTTTCAGAACGGGTCGAGATGATCGCCATGGCCAGCCGCGACCAATCCATCGGGCTGGCCGAGGTCAATTCCTCGGTCAACCAGATGGACCAGATGACCCAGCGCAATGCCGCCATGGTCGAAGAGACCAATGCCGCCACCCGGCAGCTCGCCCAGGAAGCCGACGCGCTGATGATGCTGGTCGAGCAGTTCAAGCTTTCGACACAGGAGCGGAACGGCGGCCATTTGAGCCGCGCCGCCTAACCAAGGAAACGACATCAATGGACATGGCACGGGTCGAAAAGCCCGTGCCATTCGTTTATTTCCAGGGCGTTACGGAAATAATATCAATTTGACTAATATGTTTTTAGCCGATCATTAAGAGCAAAGTGCGACCCTCGCCAATTGAAAATGCGCTCGCGCGCTCAGCCGGAGTCTTTGGGGAAAAAGGCACGGGCTGACCAGGGCAATGCGATGGTTTGGGGGAATGTGCTTTGATTGATAAATTTATGTCCCGCTTCAAGATTCAGACGAAGGTCATCGTCCTGGTTCTGCCGTTCGTGGTCAGCATTTCGGCCGTCGGCCTGACTGGGCTCTATGCTTCCGGCTTGCTTCAAGGCCGCATGGAGATTTCCAACAGCGTGCTGCAATCGCTCTCCGGCTTCAAGCAGGTGTTCGCCAGCATGAGCGATTTTCTCATGCAGCCGACGCAGGCAAACCACGACCGCGCCGCCAAAGACACGGAAAATCAGCTTACCCTGTTGAAGGAGACCACGGAGAGCCTGCGGAAGGATACCGATGTCTCGACGCTCGACACTGCGGTAGCCCAGTCGCAGACGATCTCCACCAATATCGAGAAAATCTGGGGACTGCAGAAGGATCAGGAGACGATCCTCGCAAACGTCGCCAAGGCCCAAGCCGCACTCCTCGACATGCAGGGCCAGGCGGGCAAGCGCTCCTTCAAGCTGATCGCGGCAGCCAAGAAAAAAGAGAAGACCGAAAAGAAGGGCCTGACATCGGGTATGGAGCTTGACGGCGTCTCCGTCCTGCTCGATGCCATGGTGGTCGATTACGGCAAGGTCCTGACACCCGAGGACAAATTCAAGGTCTTCACCAAATACGCGCCGGACCTTCAAGGCGCTGTCGGCAAAGTCCTGGCATCTCTGCCGAAACAAAAATTGCCCTATGGCAAGAAGTTCGAGAAACAGGCGAACCAGCTCCTGACGCAGATCAAGGCCAAGGATCTGAGCGATGCGGCGATGGGACAGGCCAATGGCATTCTCAACAATTTCCGCGGCACGGCCTCGATGTTCAAGCAATTCGGCGGCGACCTGATGCGCCAGTCGATCCTCAACCTGGCTGCTGCCGATGTGGAAATCTCCAGCGCCGACGGCGTCGCCAACAATCTGCGGGCTATCGTCAGCGACAACAACGAAATCCGTGTCGTGTTTGCCGAACTGCTCGCCAATCCGGACGAAGATGCGGTCAAGAAGGTTCAGCAATCGCTCTACATGTATGCCAACGAGGTAGGCAGCCTTTCCACGGCCGTGAAGGACGATCCGTTCTTCGCCGACCTGCCGAAGAAGATGCAGCAGATCCTGGACGGACTGGATAAGAATGCCGTCGATCTCTCCAAGAATGCGCAGCAAAAAAAGCAGGAATTTGCGGCTGCGTCCAAACAGATCGATAGCACATGGAATCTGCTGATCAATTTTGCAGAGAACCAGAAGGTCAATGCGGGTGTCGAGCGGCAACAGGCAAACACCATTTCGGTGGGTGCAGTTCTGGTCGGCATCCTCGTCGCCATGGCGGCCGGTGCGGCTCTGGTGATCACGCTCAAGGGGCCGATCGGTGCCATCACCTCGGCCATGCGCCGGCTTGCAGAAGGCAGGCTCGATACGTCGATCTCCGGCGAGAAGCGGCCGGATGAAATCGGCGACATGGCGCGCGCGCTCTCTATCTTCAAGGACAATGCGTTGGCGAAGATCACGATGGAGGAACAGGCCGATCGCGCCCGCGAAACGGCCGAGGAGGAACGCGTCCGCAACGAGGCTGAAAAGCAGGAGACGGCGCGGCAGATCCAGTTCGCCGTCGATGCATTGGCCCAAGGCCTCGGCAATCTCGCACGTGGCGAGCTGATGACGCTCGACAAACCGTTTGCCGGCAATCTCGAACAGTTGCGCAACGACTTCAACAGCTCGATTGCCGGCCTGCGCGACACGCTCAACGACATCCGCGCCGCGTCCGGCCTGATCCAGGACAATGGCCGGCAGATGGCCGATGCCGCCGACGAGCTCTCCAAACGCACCGAGCAGCAGGCCGCATCGCTCGAACAGACGGCGGCAGCGGTGGAAGAGATCACCGCCACGACCAAGACCGCGTCAGGCCGCGCCGCCGAAACCAAGAACATCGTCGCCACGGCCAAGCGCAATGCCGACAATTCCTCCGGCATCGTGCAGAACGCGATTTCGGCCATGGGCCGGATCAAGGATGCATCCGACAAGATCAGCCAGATCATCGACGTGATCGACTCGATCGCCTTCCAGACCAATCTGCTCGCGCTCAATGCAGGCGTCGAGGCGGCCCGCGCCGGCGATGCCGGCAAGGGTTTCGCAGTCGTCGCCCAGGAAGTGCGCGAACTGGCGCAGCGGTCCGCCAAGGCGGCGAAGGAAATCGGCGAACTGATCGGCAATTCGGCCGATGAAGTGTCGACCGGCTCGCGCTACGTCACGGAAACCGGCGAGGCGCTGATGGAGATTTCCCGCCAGATCGTCGAGATTTCCGGCCATGTCGAGCTGATTGCCACGTCGGCCAGCGAACAATCGGTATCGCTGATGGAGGTCAACTCGACGGTCAACCAGATGGACCAGATGACCCAGCGCAATGCCGCCATGGTCGAGGAAACCAATGCCGCGACGCGTCAGCTTTCGGAAGAGGCCGATCACCTGATGGAACTGGTCAACCGCTTCCATCTGGATGACGAAGGCTATTACGACGCAGGCCGCCGCGCCGCCTGATTTCCGCTTGGATCTCCCTACCCTGCCCCGCGCCCGGCCGATTGCTTGGCGCGGGGTATGATTTTATGCTACTCTTCCGGCAGGTCTCCAAGGAGGAAAAGCCATGCAGTCGGCAGAGAAGATCAGCATCACCGTCACTCCCGAAATGCTGCGGCTGATCCGCGAAAGCGTCGATGCTGGCGAATATGCCTCGACCAGCGAGGTGATCCGCGACGCGATGCGGCTCTGGCAACGCCGCCGCGAGGAGCATGCGGAGGCGATCAAGTCGATCAAGGCGCGTATCCGGCGGTCGCTGGACGATCCGCGGCCGGATGTGTCTAGCGAGGAGGTCCGGGCGCGAATGGAAGAGTACATGGCTCGAGCGGAAGCGGAAGACGTGAATGCGTCATCTTAAGGTTGGCTATCGAGACGAGGCAATTCTGGACCTCCAGAATATTTACGACATCGTCTTCGAAATGAGCCAAAACCGACCGACTGCGAAGCGCTTCGTCAGCCGAATTGAAGACCGCTGCGAACGCATCGGGTTCGTTCCTCATGGCGGTCGGCCACGCGATGATCTCGAAATGGGGCTGCGCACCGTGCCCTTCGAACATTCCGCCATCATTGCCTACAAGGTCGAACACGATCGGGTCCGCATAACGAATATCTTTTACGGCGGCCGGGACTACGAGACATTCTATCTCGGAGCGCTGCCCGACGACGGGGACTTCGAAGGCGAAACCTGACGCCTTCCACCATATCACATGCCTTGCTCCTTCTCGTCCGGATGGGCTATCAGAGAGGCGCCCGACCGACGGGTGCAAGCATCTGAGGTGTTGATAAATGGCATGGCAGAGCCCGATCTCTCCGGGTATATCCTGGTATGAATCCTCGATCGAGGAGCGTCCGGAATATCCTCCCCTCGACGGATCGACGAAAGCCAATGTCGCCATCATCGGTGGCGGCTTCACCGGGCTGCAGGCTGCTTACCATCTCGCCAAGGCCGGGACGGACGTCGTGCTGGTCGATGCCAACCGGTTCGGCGACGGGGCATCGGGCCGCAATGGCGGCCAACTGGGCACCGGGCAGCGTTGGTGGCCGGAGGACCGTGAAGAGGAATTCGGCATCGAAACCTCACGCGCCCTGTTTCACATGGCCGAAACCGCCAAGCGCAACCTGATCGATTTCGCGGCTTTGGAGAATTTCGAGATCGATTATGTCAAGGGCCACATGATCGTGGCCCACAAGGAGCGCTTCGAGAAGGAGTTTCGCGCCAATCCGGTGATCGCCGCCGAGCGTTACAACTATCCGCATCTCCGCTTCATGAACCGCGAGGAGACGGCCTTCGTCACCGGCTCCAGCCGGTTCCATTTTGGCATCTATGACAGTGAAACCGGCCATATACATCCGATGAAATATCTGGTCGGCCTTGCCCGCGCAGCAAAACACGCCGGCGCCAGGATCCACGAAATGACGGCAGCCAAGTCGATCCAGTCGGACAACGGCAAGGTCGTGATCGAGACGACGCGCGGCACGATCACGGCCGACAAGGCACTTGTCGCCACCGACGCCCATACCGGCAGGCTCGAGCCGAATACGGCGGCGCATGTCATGCCGATCGGTTCCTTCATCGGCGCGACGCCGCCGCTCGACAAATTTCCCGAGATCATTGCCGGCGGTGAATCGATCTGCGATTCCCGCTTCGTCGTGCGCTACTGGCGCAAGACCAAGGACAACCGGCTGCTGTTCGGCGGTCGCGAGGCCTATACGTCCAACGCACCCAGTGACATAACCGCTCACATCCGCCGCCAGGTGACGGAGATCTATCCGCAGCTCAGGGATATCGAATTCACCCATGGCTGGGGCGGCTCCGTGGGCATCACGCTGCCGCGCACGCCGTATGTCCGCCAGGTCATGCCCAACGTCACCTCGATCGGCGGCTATTCCGGCCACGGCATCATGCTCGCCAATTATTGCGGCCGTCTTTATGCCGAAAGCCTGCTCGGCAAAGCCAACGATCTCGATCTCTACCGGTCGCTGAAAGTGCCCCCCTTCCCGGGCGGGCAGAATTTCCGTGCCCCCTTGCTCTTCCTTGCGTTGACGTGGTTCTCGTTGATGGACAAGGTATAGGACAGGGAGCAGCCATTGCGTGACGCGAGAAAAAGTTCATATTTCCGTCGCGAAGCGCTGGTATTTTTAAATCGATTAGATTACACAACCCCCTGTCCGGAAAGATGAGAGAACGCCGATGAGCAGCCAGATCATTCCCGTAGAACCTTTCGATTATGTCGTCTTCGGCGGCACGGGCGATCTCGCGGAGCGCAAGCTGTTGCCCGCACTTTTCCATCGCATGGAGTCCGGTCAATTCACGGACCCTACTCGGGTCATCGGTGCCTCGCGTGCGGAGATGACCCACGAGGCTTACCGCAAGTTCGCGACCGACGCGCTCAAGGAATTTTTGAAGCCGGGCGAATTCACGGAAGAATCGCTGGCCCGCTTTACCTCGCATCTCTACTATGTGTCGGTCGACGCCGGTTCCGAACGCGGCTGGGACAACCTGCGCAAACTGCTCGATGAAGGCAAGGACCGGGTCCGGGCCTTCTACCTTGCGGTCGGGCCGCAGGTCTTCGGGCCGATCAGCGACCGCATCCGCGACCACAAGCTGATCACGAAAAATACCCGCATCGTCGTCGAGAAACCGATCGGCCGTGACCTCGCCTCGGCGCTGGAGCTCAACGACCAGATCGGCAGGGCCTTCAAGGAAGAACAGATCTTCCGCATCGACCACTATCTCGGCAAGGAGACAGTGCAGAACCTGATGGCGCTACGCTTTGCCAATGCGCTCTACGAGCCGCTGTGGAATTCGGCCCATATCGACCATGTGCAGATCACGGTGGCGGAGTCGGTCGGCCTCGAGGGCCGCGCCGGCTACTACGACAAGGCCGGCGCACTGCGCGACATGGTGCAGAACCATATCCTGCAGCTCGTCTGCTTGGTGGCCATGGAGGCTCCGGCCTCGATGGGCGCCGAAGCGGTGCGCGACGAGAAGCTGAAAGTGCTGCGGGCACTCAAGACGATCGACGCCTCCAACTCCGACAAGTTCACCGTCCGCGGCCAATACCGCGCCGGCGCGTCCGACAAGGGTGCGGTCAGGGGTTATCTCGAAGAACTCGAGGGTGGTGTTTCCAACACCGAAACCTATGTGGCGATCAAAGCCGAGATCGGCAACTGGCGCTGGGCCGGCGTACCCTTCTATATCCGCACCGGCAAGCGGCTCGCGACGCGCGTGTCTGAGATCGTCATCACCTTCAAGTCGATCCCGCATTCGATCTTCGACTCGTCGGCCGGCCGTATCAACCAGAACAAGCTGATCATCCGCCTGCAGCCGGACGAAGGCGTCAAGCAGTCGCTGATGATCAAGGACCCCGGCCCGGGCGGCATGCGGCTGCGGGAAGTGTCGCTCGACATGAGCTTTGCCCAGGCCTTCGAAGTGCGCAATCCGGATGCCTATGAACGGCTGCTTTTGGATGTCATCCGTTCGCAGCAGACGCTGTTCATGCGCCGCGACGAAGTCGAGGCCGCATGGCGCTGGGTCGACCCGAATCGCGCTCATCGAGCGCGACGGCCGCACCTGGCACGAATAGCACAGAGCAACGACGACAGAGAGCTGAGGCAGAGCTGATGGCATACCATTTCAATACGTTTCCGAATGGTGCCGCGCTCGCACAAGCCCTGGCCGACACAGTCTCGGAAGCGCTGAGCAGCGCGGTCGCCACACGCGGCCGTGCGTCGATCGCCGTCTCCGGCGGTTCGACGCCCAAGGCTTTCTTCCAGGCGCTGTCGGCCAAGCCGATCGCCTGGGACAAAGTGAAGATCACGCTGGTCGACGAGCGCTTCGTCTCCGAGACCAGCGACCGCTCCAATCACAAGCTGGTGGCGCAGAACCTGCTGCAGAACGAAGCGGCCAAAGCGAGATTCATCCCGCTTTATCACGCCGTCGCCGATGCCGAAGACGCCGCCCTGGTGGCGACCGGCGACATGCGCGACGTCGCATCACCTTTCGACGTCGTCATTCTCGGCATGGGCGGCGATGGGCACACGGCTTCGTTCTTCCCGGGCGGCAACAATCTGGAACGGGCGTTGAAGCCGTCGACGCCGCGCAGTGTCATCACCATGGAGGCGCAGGATGCCGGCGAACCGCGCCTGACCTTCACCTTCTCCGCCCTCCAGGATGCGCGTTTGCTCGTGCTCCACATCGAGGGTGAGGCGAAAAAGCCGGTGATCGACCGTGCGCTCGCCGAAGGAGCGACAAGCACGCTGCCGATTGGCCGCGTTATCGCTACAGCAGCATCCGATACCGAAATCTACTGGGCGCCCTGAAGGGTGCCGACGATGCCGTGACCTCCCACACGGCATGACATAGAAAGGACAGACCATGGCAGCCGACAAGAGAATTGCGGCGATCACCGCTCGTATTGTTGAACGTTCGAAGCGCGCCCGCGAGACCTATCTGGGTCGCATACGGGACGCCGCGTCCAAGGGACCGCATCGGTCCGTGCTCGGCTGCGGTAATCTCGCTCACGGCTTCGCGGTCTGTTCCCCCGCCGAGAAGGAGATGCTGGCTGGAGACCGTGTTGCCAATCTCGGCATCATCACCGCTTATAACGACATGCTGTCGGCGCACCAGCCCTACGAGACCTATCCGGCACTGATCCGCGAGGCGGCGCGCGAGGCAGGCGGCGTGGCGCAGGTGGCGGGCGGCGTGCCGGCCATGTGCGACGGCGTGACCCAGGGCCAGCCGGGCATGGAACTGTCGCTGTTCTCGCGAGACCTGATCGCCATGGCGGCCGGCGTCGGTCTTAGCCACAACATGTTCGATGCCGCCGTCTATCTCGGCGTCTGCGACAAGATCGTGCCGGGCCTGGCGATCGCGGCGCTGACCTTCGGCCACCTACCGGCGGTCTTCATTCCGGCCGGACCGATGACCACGGGCTTGCCGAACGATGAAAAAACCAGGGTCCGGCAGTTGTTTGCCGAAGGCAAGGTCAGCCGCGCCGAATTGCTGGACGCCGAGTCCAAGTCCTATCACGGCCCCGGCACCTGCACTTTCTACGGCACGGCCAATTCCAACCAGATGCTGATGGAAATCATGGGCTTCCATATGCCCGGATCATCCTTCATCAATCCCGGCACGCCGTTGCGCGAGGCGCTGACCAAGGAGGCGGCGAAGCGCGCGCTTGCCATCACCGCGCTTGGCAACGAATTCACGCCCGCGGGTGAGATGATCGACGAGCGCTCGGTCGTCAATGGCGTCATCGGCCTGCATGCGACCGGCGGCTCGACCAATCACACAATGCATCTGGTGGCCATCGCCCGCGCCGCCGGTATCCACCTCACCTGGCAGGACATTTCGGACCTTTCGGATGCGATCCCGCTGCTGGCCCGCGTCTATCCGAACGGGCTCGCCGACGTGAACCATTTCAATGCCGCAGGCGGCATCGGCTTCCTGATCCGGGAATTGCTGAAGCAGGGGCTGCTGCATGACGATGTTCGCACCGTCTTCGGCCATGGCCTCGACGCCTATACGGTCGAGGCACGGCTGGGCGAGAACGGCGCGGTGACCCGTATGCCTGTGCCGGCCGAGAGCGGCGATCCGAAGGTGCTGTCGACGATCGACGCGCCGTTCCAGTCAACCGGCGGGCTCAAGATGCTCAAGGGCAATCTTGGCACTGCGGTCATCAAGACATCCGCGGTGAAGCCCGAGCGTCATGTTATCGAAGCGCCGGCGCGTGTCTTCCACGACCAGTCGGAACTCAATACCGCCTTCAAGAATGGCGAACTGACCGGCGATTTCATCGCCGTCGTCCGCTTCCAGGGTCCGAAAGCCAATGGCATGCCGGAACTGCACAGGCTGACCACCGTGCTCGGCGTGTTGCAGGATCGCGGCCAGCGTGTGGCGTTGCTGACGGATGGCCGTATGTCCGGCGCTTCGGGCAAAGTGCCGGCGGCAATCCATGTGACGCCGGAGGCCAAGGAGGGTGGGCCGATCGCCAAGATCGAGGATGGCGACATCGTCAGGATCGACGCCATTCATGGCAAGATCGAAGTGCTTGTCGATGCCGAGGAGCTGGCCTTGCGCCAACCGGCAACGGCTGACCTGTCGCACAATGATTACGGCATGGGCCGCGAGCTGTTCTCGATCTTCCGCCAGATGGCCGGGCCGGCCGATCTTGGCGGCGGAGTGCTGAATTGATTCGTCGCGCCACGGCCGCCGATCTCCCGCGCATCATGGAGATCGAACGCATGCCGGGCTATGAACAACTTGTCGGCCGATCCTCGGCCGATTTTCACGCCCGCGTCATCGACGATTCGGACCATGCCTATCTTGCGGGCCTTGCCGAGGATGGCATGATCGGCGGCTTCTGCATATTGCGCGATCTTACCAACGCACAGGGCAATACATACCTCAAGCGCTTTGCCGTCGCGTCTCCCGGGCGGGGGTTTGGCAAAAGACTGCTTGCCGAGATCGTCGACTGGGTGTTCGACAGCACGCTGACGCATCGCTTCTGGCTCGACCACATCATCACCAACGATCGCGCCCGGCATGTCTACGAGGTCAACGGCTTCCAGCGCGAGGGCATTTCGCGGCAGGCCTATATTCTGCCGGACGGCAGTCGAGTCGACCTCTCCGTCATGTCGGTCCTCAAGTCGGAATGGCAGGCTCTGCGGCATCGCTGACTTGCAAAATGCCCCGCGTGTTCCCTAAATCTTCGCTATGAGCGTATGGAGCCTGCAGACGATCCTCCGGCGCGCGACGGCGGCCGATATACCGGCGATCATGGCGATCGAACGGCAACCCGGCTATGACGCGCTGGTGGGACGCTGGGACGAAGCGCAGCATTTCCACAACATCAGCAAGCCCGGCGTGCTCTACTTCGTCCATGACGATGGGGAGGCCATCCCTATCGCCTTCGCCGCGCTCTCGGGCCTCGGCCATCGCGACGGCGTTGTGCAGATCAATCGCATTATCGTGCGGACGCCGAACATGGGCACCGGCAAGTTGTTCCTGTCGGAAGTCATGCGCGTGGCCTTCGAGGGCGCGCCCACGCAGCGCCTGTCGCTGAGCGTGCTGCCCGACAATCATCGGGCACTGCATGTCTACTACGGCATGGGTTTTCGCGAGGACAGGCTGATGCGCGGGGCCGGCACGCTGCCGGACGGCAGGCGTGTCGACCTGTTCTCGATGTCGATCCTCTACGAGGACTGGGCGGCGCGGGGCGTCGTCTGACAGTCAGACCGTGAGGACGATCTTGCCGAATGCGCCTTGGTCAAGATGATCAAGCGCCGCCGGCAGGTCGGCGAATTCGTAAGTCCTGTCGATGACCGGCTTCAAGCCATGTTCATCAACGAAGCGGCCAAAGCGCTCCAGGGCATTGCGCGGAGCGACGTTGATGCCTTGAATCGAGACCTGCTTCAGCATCAGCGGTGCGGTCGGGCCGGCGAAGGCAAAACCTTCGATGACGCCGATCACTGACACACGGCCCCCAATCGCGGAGACATCGACCGAGCGACCGACATTGTCGCCGCCGACGATTTCGAGCACATGATCAACTCCGTAGCCGCCGGTATGGGCTATGACGGCATCCGTCCAGTCGCCCGCATTGCGGTCTATCGCCAGATCGGCGCCCAGCGCCCGCGCGCGCTCCGCTTTCTCGGCCGAAGACGTCACGACGATCACACGCGCGCCAAGCGTCTTGGCGATCTGCAGGCCGAACAGCGAGACGCCGCCCGTACCGTGGGTTAACACCCAATCGTCCTGTCTGATCTTGGCGCGCTCGGCAAGCGCCATCCAGGCAGTCGAGCCGGCAACAGTCAATGTGCTTGCCGCAGCCATATCGAGCGTTGCGGGCTTCCGAACGAACCAGTCCTCCGGGAAGCGGACAAAGGATGAGAGCACGCCAGGATAGACGCCACCCAGTGAACGATAGGGCAAGTCGCGCGCGGCACCCTGTGGCAAGCCATCGACATAGCCGGGCATGAAGAGCGTCACGACTTCGTCGCCTGGGCGGAAGCGTGAAGCCCCCTCCCCGACTGCCACGACTTCGCCGGCGAGATCCGATGCCGGCGTAAAGGGAAAGGCAAGCGGTGCGCCCATGCCGTTTCCGATCATCAGCTTGTCACGGTAATTGAGGGAAACCGCTGCCGTCTTGACCAGGATCTCACCAGGTTTCGGGGTCGGAATGGGAACCTCTTCGAGCCGGAGGTTTTCGCGCCCAAATTTATTCATGACCCAGCGTTTCATCGTCTCTGCCATCGTATTCTCCTGACGGGCTTGTTCGATGGCCGGTTTATATCGCTTCACTGGTGGATACAGTTGCGATATAAATTCTCCTTATTGTATCCTATATTTCTACAGAGGCGACATGGACGATCGGTTTGCGGATATTGGCGTCTTCGTGGAAGCGGTCGAGCGCGAAGGCTTTTCCGCGGCGGCGGCGAAACTCAATCTGTCGCGATCGGCGGTCGGCAAGACGATTGCACGGCTGGAGGAACGGCTCGGTGCGCGGCTCTTTCATCGGACAACTCGGCAATTGTTCCTGACCGAAGCCGGGCAGGTCTTTTACGAACATTGCCGCAAGGCGCTATCGGAGCTGCGTGCGGGTGCCGCCCTGATCGAGAGCGGCCAGCAGCAGGCGACCGGACTGTTGCGCGTGACATTGCCCGTGGTCTACGGCCAGACATGCGTCATGCCGGTGCTGCTCGATCTGGCGCGAGAACATCCCGGCCTGGAGCTCGATCTGCATTTCAGCGACCGGCGCGTCGATATCCTTCAGGACGGTTTCGACCTCGCAATCCGCAGCGGCGATCTTGACGACACGGTCGGTCTGATGACGCGCCGGTTGGCCCACCAGCGCATGACCCTCTGTGCCTCGCCGGACTACCTCGCCGAACATGGCCGCCCCGAGAGCATCGCCGATCTTGCTCGCTATGATGCGATCATTTATGGGCGCATAGAGGCGACGCGCAAATGGCTGTTCCCCCGACCCGATGGTTCATTGGAGGAGATCGTGCCAAAGTCGCGCATGCGTCTCGATGACCTGAAGTCAATCTTGATGGCTGTGGTGGATGGTTTTGGCATCGGCTGGCTACCGTGCTGGCTGGTGCGCGAGCACGTCCGGTCCGGTCGGCTGGTCCAGCTTGTCGAACGCCATCTGCGCTTTGAAATCCCCTGCTACGCGCTTTGGCCGCGGAGTCCGCACCTGCCTTTGAAGGTGCGCGTGGCGATCGACGCGCTGGCAGAACGGCTGCCGGAAGTTTCCCGGCTGCCGGATGACGATGCTATTTGCATTTCAACGGCGGCATAAGGTTCGATGAGGAAGAAGGCGCCGACCGAAGTTTAATCTTGCAAATTCCAAATTGCATTCCATGCTTGTGAAGAACACAGACAGCGCGCGCGGAAATCCGATGACGAAAGTGGTGCTATCACTTCCCGACCCACTCAAGGAATGAGCAGAGAAACAGGCGGTGAACAATAATCTCGGGACCGTCGGAGACTGCGTCGAAAGCCCCTTGCAAGACGAGTGTGAGCAACAGGAAGCTTTGGACGAACTCGATCACCTGATCCAGGAAGGCGAGGATAGCGGCATCAGTGATCGTACTGTCGCCGAGAACCTGGCCGAGGCCCGCCAACAGGCGGAAGCACTCTTTGACGCCAAGCTCGCCCGCTTCGAATAGCGGATAGCCTCAGAATTTCGGCGCCGGCTTGCCAGCCTTGCGATGGGCGGCGATCACCGTGTTGGCCATCAACATGGCAATGGTCATCGGGCCGACGCCCTTCGGCACCGGTGTGATGGCGCCTGCCACCGGTTCGCAGGAGGCGAAGTCGCAATCACCGACCAGCTTGGACTTGCCCTCGCCCTTTTCCGGCGCGGCAACGCGGTTGATGCCGACATCGATCACGGTGGCCCCGGCCTTCACCCAGTCACCCTTGACCATTTCCGCACGGCCGACGGCGGCGACGAGGATATCGGCGCCGGCGCAGACCTTGGCGAGGTCCTTGGTGCGTGAATGGGCCATGGTGACGGTGGC
>NZ_JBFUFF010000145.1:0-12498 GCF_056403555.1 Rhizobium sp. P2_G2 | reverse complement strand
ATCACCCAGAATTGGCGCGGCCGGCCGCTTGAAAGCCGCATGGCCGTGGTCGAATTGATCGGCGCAACCACGACAACGACCGGCCTCAAGGTTGAATGCGCCATCGACACCCGCACCTACCAAAAGGGCGTCAAGGTCTCCAATGCCCAGATGGCAAGCCTCAATATCATAGGCGACCCGTTCCATCCGGAGTGGAACTACACTATCACACCAAGAAACATGTAGCGCTTATTGTCCGAACCGTCCTTAATTCGCGAATTCTCGCACGGCTCGCCCTCGCTGCGATGATAATAGCTGCGCCTATGGCGATCCCCGTCGAGGCAGCCCAAAGCAAACGTGAAGCCGCTTATGCTGAGGCCGCCGATTACATCGCCCAAGCT
This sequence comes from Rhizobium sp. P2_G2, assembly GCF_056403555.1. Lineage (NCBI taxonomy): Bacteria > Pseudomonadati > Pseudomonadota > Alphaproteobacteria > Hyphomicrobiales > Rhizobiaceae > Rhizobium > Rhizobium sp. P2_G2. The sequence goes on along the minus strand of NZ_JBFUFF010000145.1, from coordinate 12,118 downwards.
CACCTCTGCAGCATCGGGACAGGACATAAGTCCTATTTGAGCAAGGCGTTGCGCGCCAGCCGATCCTGGATGATCAAGGTCGGCTTTTCAGGCAAGGACGCCGACGCCCGGCTCCAATCGCTGATGACAAAGCTGAACGTACTGAGCAAAGGACTTGTCTTTCGGGCCGATGATCGGCTCTGTCGAAAACTCAGCGAACATCCCCCGCGTTAAGTATTGAACCGCCTGTATAGGCTGAGCCTCAAATCCTCTGCCTCAACCGTCCGGCCAGATCCTGGATATATTGCCACGCCACGCGACCCGACCGTGACCCACGGGTCGTTGCCCATTCCAGCGCCTCGAAATGCAGCTTTTCCGGCTCGATCGTCAGCTTGAAATAGTCCGCATAGCCATCGACCATCGCCAGATAATCCTCCTGGCTGCATTTGTGGAAACCGAGCCAAAGGCCGAATCGGTCCGATAGCGACACTTTTTCTTCGACCGCCTCGGACGGATTGATTGCCGTCGACTGCTCGTTCTCGATCATGTTGCGTGGCAGCAGATGCCGCCGGTTGGAGGTGGCGTAGAAGATGACATTGTCCGGCCGGCCCTCGACGCCGCCGTCCAGCGCCGCCTTGAGCGATTTGTAGGACGTGTCGTCATGGTCGAAGGAAAGGTCGTCGCAGAACAGGATGATGCGGTGGTCGGCGGCCTTGAGGATATCCATCAGCACCGGCAGTGTATCGATGTCCTCGCGATGCACCTCGACCAGCTTCATCGCCGTGCCGTGCTCGTCGTTGATCGCCGCGTGGATCGCCTTGACCAGCGAGCTCTTGCCCATGCCGCGCGCACCCCAGAGCAACACGTTGTTGGCCGCAAAGCCCTCTGCAAAGCGCTCGGTATTTTCGTAGAGAATCGATTTCACGTGATTGACGCCGCGGATCAACGACAGGTCGACGCGATTGACGCGACGGACCGGCGCCAAATTCTGCCTCTCCGGGTTCCAGACGAAGCAATCGGCCGCGTCCCAGAGGATCGGTTGCGGGGCAGGGCCGGCAATGCGGTCGGCGGCGTCTGCCAAGCGTTTCACTTCGGCCAATATGGCCTGCAGAATATCGTCACTCACGATCATCTCTCCCGATTGTGACCTCGTTCAGCCCGCTAACACGGCTGGCTTTCGGACGGAAAGGTCGGTTGGGCGTCAAAACGTCCGTTTTCGATGGCAAATTTGGAATGCGCTGTTGCAATGAAGGGGCATGTTCCTATATTGCGGCGGCCATAAACCGGGCCGGAAAAGCCCGATCGTTCAGTTTGTCCGGAGTAACCGATGCTCTTCACGGAAGCCTTCGCCCAGTCGACAACGCCAGCCGCGTCGTCGCCATTTGGCAATGGATTAGACATTCTCATTCTTTTCCTGCCGATGATCGTGGTGTTCTATTTCCTGATCTTCCGGCCGCAGCGCCAGCAGCAGAAGAAGCGCGAGGACATTCTCAAGGGCATCAAGCGTGGTGACCAGGTCGTTCTGGGCGGCGGCCTGATCGGCAAGGTGACCAAAATCATCGACGACAATGAACTCGAAGCCGAGATCGCTGATGGCGTCAAGGTCCGCGCCGTCCGCTCCATGGTCGCCGAAGTGCGCGTGCGCGGCGAGCCGGTCAAGGAGCCGCAGGCTGCCAACAAGCCCTGAGGCCGCCGATTCCTGCAGCCATCGGGTGCCTGCAGGTCTATAATCAAGACGTCGTACAAAACGCATCGAGAACCCCATGCTTCATTTTTCGCGCTGGACCTCAATCCTGATTTGGCTGGCAACGGCATTCAGCATCCTGTTTGCCGCCCCGAATTTCGTGCCGAAGGACCTGCTCGCCAAGCTGCCGTCATGGGTTCCGCATAGCACGATGACGCTCGGCCTCGACCTGCAGGGCGGTTCTTACATCATGCTCAAGCTCGAGCGTGGCGACATCATCAAGGAACGCGTCGACACGACGCTCGACGATGTCCGCGGCAATCTACGCAAGGCCAATGTCGGTTATACCAGCCTTGTGGCCAACGGCCAGAAGATCACCTTTAAGCTGCGTGATGCCGGCCAGGTCCCGGCCGCCAAGACTGCGCTCAAAGACGTCACCCAGCTGACGCCCGTCGGTGGTTTTACCGGTGGCACGATCCAGGAAGCGACGCTGACCAACACCGATGACGGTGTCTTCACTATCGGGCTGAGCGACCAGGGCATCAACTACCGCGTCCAGTCCGCTGTGGCGCAGTCGATTGAAGTCGTCCGCCGCCGCATCGACGAACTCGGCACGACCGAGCCGCTTATCCAGCGGCAGGGCACCGATCGCATCGTTGTCCAGGTGCCGGGCCTGCAGGATCCGCAGCGCCTGAAGGCGATCCTCAACAAGACCGCCAAGCTGACATTCCACCTCGTCGACCTGACGATGTCGCCGCAGGATGCGCTTCGGTCACGTCCGCCGGCCAATTCCGAAATCGTTTATTCCAACGACGATCCGCCGGTGCCCTATCTCATCCAGAAGCGTGCCATGCTGACCGGCGAAAACCTGGTCGACTCGCAGCCCGGTTTCAATCAGCAGAACAACGAGCCGATCGTAACCTTCAGGTTCGATTCGACCGGCGCGCAGAAATTCGCTCGCATCACCCAGGAACATGTCGGCGAACCTTTTGCTGTCGTGCTCGACAATGCGGTGATCACCGCGCCCAACATCAACGAGCCGATCATCGGCGGCTCGGGCCAGATTTCGGGCCATTTCACAGTGCAGTCGGCCAATGATCTCGCGGTGTTGCTGCGCGCCGGCGCGTTGCCGGCGACACTGACGGTGGTCGAGGAGCGCACGGTCGGCCCGGGCCTTGGCGCCGACTCCATCCATGCGGGCTTCATCGCTTCGCTCGTCGGCCTGATCGCAGTCATCTGCTTTATGGCTTTCTTCTACGGCACGCTCGGGATGATCGCCAATATCGCCATGATCATCAACGTCGCGATGATATTCGCGATCCTGTCGCTGCTGGGGGCGACGCTGACACTGCCGGGCATTGCCGGTATCGTGCTGACGATCGGCCAGACGGTCGACTCCAACGTGCTGTTCTACGAACGCTTCCGTGAAGAGGTCAAACAGGGCCGACCGATCGTCCAGGCGATGCAGGCGGGCTTCCAGAAGGCTTTTGGCACCATTATCGACGCCAATATCACGCATTTCATAGCGGCCGCCATCCTGTTCTTTATGGGGTCGGGGCCGGTGCGCGGATTTGCCATCACGCTCTGCATCGGTATCATCACCACGGTTTTCACCGCCTACACCATATCGCGGCTGCTGATTTCGATCTGGCTGCGCCGCACGCGGCCGAAAACGCTGCCGAAAGGCGTGCGCACCGCTTTCTTCGATTTCGCCCAGATCAAGTTCATGCGGTTGAAGAACATCACCTTCGCCGGATCTGCGGCGCTGGCCATCGCCTCGGTGATCGGCTTCGCGACGATCGGGCTCAACCTCGGCATTGACTTCACCGGCGGTTCGATCATCGAAATGAAGGCCAAGAACGGCGTTGCCGATCTCAGTGATATCCGCCAGCGACTCAATCAACTGAACGTTCCCGGCGTGCAGGTCCAGGGCTTTGGCGATCCGAGCAACGTCTCCATCCGTGTTCAAACGCAGCAGGGTGGCGGCGACAACGCTGACCAGTCGGCCGCGACCAAAGTGTTGAATGAACTGTCGAAGGACTACGAATCCCGCCGCAAAGAAACCGTTGGCCCGTCGGTCTCCGGCGAACTGGCAATGAAAGGTCTCTACGGCGTCGGCCTTTCGCTCCTGGCGATCATGGTCTGGATCTGGTTCCGGTTCGAATGGCAGTTCGCTGTCGGCGCCATCGTCGCTACCCTGCACGATCTGTTGCTGACCGTCGGCTTCTTCGTCTTCACCAGGGTGGAATTCGACATAACTAGTATCGCGGCGGTGCTGACCATCATCGGTTACTCACTCAACGACACGGTCGTCGTCTATGACCGAATGCGTGAGAATCTCAGGCGCTACAAGAAGATGCCGCTGCCGCTGTTGATCGACACCTCGATCAATTCGACGCTGTCGCGTACCATCCTCACCTCGATGACGACAACGATCGCTATCCTGGCGCTGGTACTGTTCGGCGGCGATGTCATCCGCGGCTTCACCGTTGCGATGTTGTTCGGTGTTGTGGTTGGTACCTTCTCATCGATCTATATCGCCGCCCCGGTCCTGATCCTCTTCAAGCTGCGTCCTGACACGTTCGACAAGGACAGGCAAGAAAAGGGCGCGAACGTTCCCGAGGTCCAGAGCCCGGCTGCCTAAAGCCTCGCCGAGGCTGCTCTGAAATGACGACATTGGCAGAACAGAAAGAGTGAGCCGGTGAAAAAAGGCATCGTCATCCGCGAGCAGCATTTTCCCGGCCGTGCGCCGATCGACGCTTATGGCAATGGCGGGTTCCGCTTTGCCGATATGAGTCACCGCGGCTCGATCCTCTGCCTGCCGTCCGGCATCTACGGCTGGCCGGTGGAAGAGGGCACGCCGCTCGATGTCGACAATCTGGGAAAAGTGTTTGCCGATGCGGCGGATATCGAAGTGCTGCTGGTCGGCACCGGCAGCGTGCTCAGGCCGCTTGGCAAGGACCTGCGCGCCGCGCTGAAAGAAGCCGGCATTTCCGCCGACCCCATGTCGACGGGTGCTGCGGTCCGCACCTACAACGTCCTTCTCGCCGAACAGCGTGCCGTTGCTGCCGCGCTGATTGCCGTGGAAGGCTGRCCATGCCGCTCGGCGAAACCGGGGCTTACGAGGCCTGTCTCGCTACGCTGCGCAGCACCGATTTCGACCGCTATCTCGCTTGCCTACTGATGCCTGAGGACAAGCGCGGCCCGGTCGCCGCGCTTTATGCCTTCAATGCCGAGCTCGCTCGTATCCGCGATGTCGTTCATGAACCGCTGCCGGGCGAGATCCGATTGCAATGGTGGCGCGATCTTGTCGAAGGCCAAGGCCGGGGCGAGAGCCTCGCCAATCCGCTGGCCGCGGGTCTGATGCAGGCGATCGACGAGCGACGCCTGCCGCGCGCGCCGCTGGCCGCCATGACCGAAGCCCGCATCTTCGATCTCTACGATGATCCGATGGCCTCCACCACCATGTTCGAAGGCTATGCCGGTGAGACGGCCTCGACGCTGATCCAGCTGACCGCGATGATCCTCGATCCGGTGAATGCACAGAAAGCAGCGGATGCAGCAGGTCATGCCGGCATTGCTCAGCTCGTCGCCGGCTGCCTTTTGCTGCTGCCCATGCATCRCAGCCGGCATCAAGTCTACATTCCCGGTGATATCCTCGCCGCGACGGGCCTCAACGCAGACTCTTTCCTGAAGGGCGAAGACAAAGCACAGATCGGCGCGGCGCTTTCCGCCTTCATCGGCTTCGGCCGCGATCACTTGCGCAAGGCGCGCGCCGCCATGCCTGGCTCCAGCCGGAGCGTAAGCGGAGCCTTTCTTTCTATAGCATTGGCCGAGACCGTTTTTGATCGCGCCGAAAGGGCCGGTGCAGCGGCACTTACGCAGTCGTTGCAGCCGTCGCAGCTCCTCCGGCAATGGCGCCTCTGGCGCGCCTCACGAAAACACCTGTTCTGATTCGTAGCGTGAGCTTTAGCCTTCGGTAACCATTTTCTTATTACCATGGTCTAATTGAACCGGAATGCCGGTGGATTTGGCCATGAGTTTTGCGTTTTCCAAGAATGTCCGGCGGGCCTGCCTGCCTCTGGCCCTCACTCTGGCATTGTCGGCCTGTTCCGGCGATCTGGTGCCGCCCGAGGATGTCGACGACAACACCACCGTCTCTGCCATCACGCCACGTCACAAGGTCGAGGACACGAACTACGCGGCACCGAGTGACCCGACCAGCCGTGCCGCCGAAAGCGCCGACTATCTCAACACGCCCAATCTTGCCGGCCAGGGACGCCGGCCTCATCAACAGGCCGACACGGCGGACAATGTCGATCCCTCCAATACGATCGATGCGTCGAACGACGATAGCCAGCCGGATGCCGTAGCGCCGAAAAAGCGGTTGCCGAAGATAGACGAAGATCCACAGCCCGGAATGGAGGCCCTGGCCTCGCCGGATCAATTGGACAATGCAGACCAGCAAGTCGCCAAGCAGAGCCAGATCCCGGATGACGGCGTCAACATGGATTCCACCCTCGGCGTCGAGGACCCAACGAGCCTCGCCCAAGAGGAAAATATCGACATCGCCGAAGGCAATACCGACGAGCCGGTGGTCGATGGCATCGGGACCGACACGCCAGTCGAGGTGCAGCACAAATCCAAGCCTGCTGAAAAGGCCGTCCCCTTCGACCAGGCTTCGACGGCTGATGAGATCACGCTGCCGGAAAAGCGTCGCCAGCCGCAGAACGAGACCAAGGTCGCCTTCTTGCCGCGCTTTGACGATCCGTCAGAAGTGCCGGAATCCTATGGCGGCCTGACCGCGGCCGATCGTGCCTGCCGCAGCGATCTCGAACGCATGGGCGTACGCTATCGCGAACTGCCGCCCATCTATCAAGGGCCGACGTGCGGCATTCCGCATCCGATCGAAGTCTCCGGCTTCGCCGGCGGCATCCGGCTCTATCCGGCGGCGAAGCTCAATTGCTCGATGACCCGCGTCTTCGCCAAATTCGTCAAGAACGAACTGGTGCCGGAAGCACGCTATCGCTATTTCTCCGGCATCAAGACGATCCACCAGCTGTCGTCCTATTCCTGCCGACGGATGGATTCGCTGTCCCGCAACCCCTGGTCCGAGCACGCCAAAGGCAACGCGCTCGACGTCGGCGGGTTCATCCTGAATAGCGGCAAGGAAATCGACGTTGCCAAGAAAGGCTTCTTCGAATTTCGTGAAAAGGGCCTACTGAACACAGTGCGCGCCGACTCCTGCAAGTATTTCAATACAGTGCTCGGCCCGGGCGATGCTTATCACGGCAATCATTTCCATTTCGACCTGCGCTATCGCAAGTCGGGGCGGCGGTATTGCAGTCTGTAGCGCGCTGCCACATTTCTGCCGCAAGCGTATAAATTTGTTCAGTTCTGCCTGAATAGTTCTTAATTCCGGAGCGTTATAGTCATGACATCAGTGGAATACGCCTGTCATGACCGAACAACCCAGTCCCAAAAGAGCCACCTTGATCCGCGCGGCGATCCTCGCGTCGATCATGCTTCTCCTCGGCGGCAAGTGGTATAGCTACGTTGCCTTTGCCGAGAGCCCCTATGATGCGTTCGGCGCCAGCCTCAATTCGATCATGCCCGGGCCGATCAATCGGCTGGGATGCGGCATGCTGCAGAAGCGCTTCGGCAACCTCCCGATCCCGCCCACGGGCTGCAATGTCGATGGCCGCTGGGCATGAAGCCCAGAGGCCTCAATCTCAGAGGCCTCAATCTCTGAGTTTGAGTTCATCACCGCTGAACGAGAAAGTGCTCAGCGTATTGAGGAAATTCATCCCCAGCAGGCTCGTGTCAAGCTTGCCCCGGCCGGCGACGCCCGCCTGGATATTGGTGCGCTCGATGCCACCGACCGAAAGACGGGGCAGGGTCACATAGGCGCTTTGCGCCGGGCCGTTCGCGGTCATCACCACCGATGAGAAGTTGAGCTGTTGCGGATTGAGTCCAGCGCGCTCGGCATCCTCGTAAGTGAGCACCACGGTCGTCGCTCCGGTATCGACCATCATGCGGACCGGCGAGCCATCGACCAGCGTGTCGGCGACATAGTGACCCGATTCACCCTTGAAGAGAACCACGCTGTTGAAGCCGTTTTCGTCGACCATCGACAGCGGCCGCCCGGGGATCAGGCCGGCGGTGACGCGCGACGCCACCTGCTGCAGATCGCCGCGATAGACATAGACGGTCACGAGCGCCAGAATGATGAGCGCCCAAAGCCCGAGTTGGCGTGCGGTCTGACCAAGGCTGCGCCTTGCCAATATCCCCGAACCCACCAAAGCTGCGAACATGGCATAGTAGATGAACCGGCCGGCGTCATCGCCATCGAGTTGTTGCCCGCTGCTGCCGGACGAAAACCACAGGAAGGCCACCAGCGCTGCCAGTGTGATGATAATACCCAGAAGCATCCGCTGCGGCATCAGGCGTTCTCCCCGCGCGCGATACGGCTGCGCCGTGTCTCACGCCGCGGCCGGCGCTCCACAGTTTCGAGCCGGGCCGGCAGGCCTGCCATGATCTGCAGGCGTTGCTCGCTGGTATAGCTTGTCCAGGCGCCGATCTCCTCGCGCGTGCGGCCGCAGCCGAAACAGTAGCCGGTCTTGTCGTCGATCGAACAGACGAGGATGCAGGGCGATTCCATAGGATTCCGATCCGCTTGTTTCGTTCTTGTCTGGCGCTTCAGCTGCACAGGGCAAGGGCGGCAAGCGCCGCCATCTCCGCGCATTGCTGTGACGCACCGATCGTGTCACCCGTATGGCCGCCGATCCTGGTCTGGATATAACGTGTCAGGGCCATGGTTGCCAGTCCGCTCGCGGCGATCGACAGGAGGGTCGCGCCAAACCCAGCCGTCGGCCAGATCAGCACGACCGCGCAGACCGCCGCCGAGATGAGTGCGACATTGGTCGAACCGGCCTCCGGCGATCCGGCGGAAGCGGCGACACCATCGTGCCGCGCCGGCGTCAGCGACGACCAGTGCCAGACCATGGCCGCACGGCTGATGCCGGCGGCGGCGATCAATACGAGCGCCGCCCGCGTGGGCGAGAGCGAAGCGCCGATCGCAGCCATGGCTGCGGCACGCAGCCCGTAGGAGAGGATCAGCGCCGAGGCACCATAGGAGCCGATGCGGCTGTCGCGCATGATCGCCAGCGCCTTCTCCCGATCGCGTCCGCCGCCCACACCATCGGCGGTGTCGCTCAGCCCATCCTCGTGCAGCGCCCCGGTGATCAGCGTGAGCGCGATCAGCGCAACGATGGCCGCCACGGGAGGCTCGAGATGGAAGGCCAGCAGGATCGCGAAAATCGCCGCCGGCGGCAGCATGATCAGCGCGCCTGCGGCCGGAAAGGCCTGCACCGTGCGCGACATGCTGCCGCCATAGCCATTGAAAAAACGTCCCGGCATCGGCAGCCGGCTCAGAAAGCCAAGCGACCGGACAACATCAATCTGAAAATCCCTGAAATTCATCCACCTGCCCGCGTCGCGCCAGGACGTGTTTGAGAGTTGCCCCCGGGCGAGTCAGCCGATATTAGGGGCTCGCCGAACTTAGGAAAAGAGTTTCATTCAGGAGTATAGGGCATGAGCGTCAGCGGCCTTCCATTCGACGACTTCCGCAACCTCATCGCCAATCTGCCTGGCCCGGTGACCGAGGCGCTGATCGATGCCCGTGAGCGCGACAAGCAACTCACCAAGCCGCCGGGTGCGCTCGGCCGGATGGAAGAGATTGCCTTCTGGCTCGCTGCCTGGACCGGCCGCAAGCCGGCCATCAATCGGCCGCTGGTGGCGATCTTCGCCGGCAATCACGGCGTCACCCGCCAGAAGATCACGCCCTATCCGTCCGAAGTCACCAAGCAGATGGTCGCCAATTTCTCGGGCGGCGGCGCCGCGATCAACCAGATCTGCGCCACCTACGATCTCGGCCTGAAAGTCTTCGACCTGGCGCTCGACTATCCGACCGGCGACATCACTGAGGAAGCGGCATTATCGGAACGCGACTGCGCCGCCACCATGGCCTTCGGCATGGAATCGATCGCCGGCGGCACGGACCTGCTTTGCATCGGTGAAATGGGCATCGGCAACACCACCATCGCCGCCGCGATCAACCTGGCGCTCTATGGCGGTACGGCGGAGGAATGGGTCGGCCCCGGCACCGGCTCCGAAGGCGAACTCTTGAAGCGCAAGATTGCCGCGGTCGAGAAGGCGGTGACACTGCACCGCGACCATCTCGCCGATCCGCTCGAAGTCCTGCGTCGCCTCGGTGGCCGCGAGATTGCCGCCATGGCCGGCGCTATTCTCGCTGCCCGCATGGAGCGCATCCCCGTCATCATCGACGGCTATGTCGCCACCTCGGCTGCCGCCATCCTGCGCGCTGCCAATCCTTCGGCGCTCGATCATTGCCTGATCGGTCATGTCTCGGCCGAGCCGGCGCATATGAAGGCCATCGACAAGCTCGGCAAGACGCCGCTTCTGGCGCTCGGCATGCGACTGGGCGAGGGGACCGGCGCGGCACTTGCCGCCGGCATCGTCAAGGCCGCCGCCGCCTGCCATTCCGGCATGGCGACGTTCGAAAGCGCAGGCGTCTCCAACAAGGACTGATTGTCATCCGTCTGTCATAATTCTCGCAAAGTTTGCAAAGCCTTAGCGGATATGCCAGATGGATGCCCGAGTGTCTGACTCGGGGCGAAAACCATGGAAGAGCCGCTAAGCAAGAAGAGAGGCCTGGCGCATCTGACGGCGGCAGCAAGCTATTCCTGGGCCGGCTTCTGGCGGGCGATGAACGAGTCCGCCTTCCGTCACGAGATCATCTTTTACCTCGCCGGCATGATCCTTTTCTATTTCGTCCACGCCACCGCGCTCGAATATCTGGTGCTGACCATCCTCTTCCTGATGATCTTCGGTTTCGAAGCACTCAACACGGCAATCGAGGAACTGGTCGACCGGGTGTCGCCGGAAGTATCTCAGACCGGCAAGCATGCCAAGGATCTCGGGTCGTTCGGGGTATTCTGTGCGCTGGTTGCCGCAGGGCTTTTCATGCTCTGGGTGGCGTTCCATTAGCACCTTTCGGCCAAGGCGTCAGTTCCGGAGCGTTTCACACTAAGCCGTCAATAGCTCGACGGTTTTTCTGGATTCTTCAGCATTTTAACAGACGATTGGGCGTTTTCGGTGACCTCATCAAGCTCGCTATCGATGTCGGGAGTTCCCATCGACATCCGTTCATGTCGGATTGCGACAACGTCCACATTCGAACCATCATAGACATAGTCGAGAAGATAGTCGCCGATCACAAAAGTCAGGGCGCCCTTGATCCGCAGACCGTGCATGCAGTTTCCCGCCTGCGGAAAGCTTTGCAGCATGCGTCTGGCATTCTATCGCCAGCGAGAGTTTTCTCGCTGCAGCCGGGTTGCGCAGCCGCAGATATTCGGTTTCGTGCCGGACAAAATTCGCCGCGGCAGCCGAAAGCCTAACTCTGATCACGCAACCTTCCAAGCAATGATCCGATCCATGTCGGCGATGACATCATCTATGTCTTCATACTCGCCTGATGCAATCTGCTCACGCCCTTTGATCGCCGAAAGAAGATCGGAGCCCTCATTTAGAAGATATGTTCTGAGTGCGCGGACAATGATGTAACTTCTGGAACGCTCCGTCGCTTCCGCGATGGTTTCGATATCCGACAAGACGTCTGAAGGGACTCGAAAGGTAACTGATTCCGACATATTGGCTTTCGACATCGTCTTCTCCTACCAATCCGTAAGACAATGTAAGACAAAATAGCCTCACTAACAAGCCCATCTCCCTCTCACTGAAAGAGATGAAAACCAGCGTTATCGCGGCGAGTGTTTGACAGGACTTGAATTTTAAGGCGCTGTTCAGTCTTAGACGCGCTTGAGGGAGAGCAGCTTCGAATCACGAACAGATATCGGCCACATAGGCCGCGTGCTATTCGCAGATTTCACCTCAAGCAAAGCTCTTGCGCCGACGATCCACTGCTTGCGCGTCTTCCACAGCCGGCAGCGATTGCTGCACGCGCTTGGCCGGCAGGATGGCTATGCATTCCGTGCCTTCGCGCAGCTTGGATTTGAGGTAGAACTGGCCGTCATGCTTGTGCAGCAGCGCCTGCACGATCGGCAGGCCGAGGCCGGTTCCCTGTTCGGCGCTCTTGATCGCGATCGAGCCCTGGCCGAAGGCGGAAAGCACGACAGGGATTTCTTCCTCGGGAATGCCGGGACCGTTGTCCTTGATCGACACATATTGGCCGCCCGACGCCGTCCAACCCGCCTTGACGACGATCTCGCCGCCCYGCGGTGTGAATTTTACCGCGTTGGAGAGAAGGTTGAGGATCACCTGGCGGATTGCCTTCTCATCGGCCCAGACCGAGGGCATGTCGGGTTCGAACTGGTCGATGATGCTGATGCTCTTCGATCGTGCCCGAAGCTGGAT
>NZ_JBFUFF010000144.1:0-12508 GCF_056403555.1 Rhizobium sp. P2_G2 | reverse complement strand
GCCTTGACCGCACCGGCATGCGGCAGATCATCTGTACCGTGGTTCGCCGGGTCGAAATCGACGATGCAGACATCGAGATCATCTTCCGTGTTCCGCCACTTGATGGCCCAGCCGGCCCAAAATCACCAAGCCAGGCGCCCAGTTCCACGCAACATTGTACAGCGGACCGTCGAAAGAACATTTGCTTGGCTCGGGCGTTGCCGCCGCCTCGCCAAGGACTGGGAAAAGTCCATCGAAAGCTCAACAGCATGGGCGCAAATCGCTTCAATCCGAATGCTCACCAGACGTATCGCAAGGTATTGGATCTACGAATGAACTTTTGAATCGGGCTCTCAGAAGTCCGCCGGCACCAGCGTGATCCGCCGACTATAAGGGCACCGCCGGGATGCGCCTCGTCCATCCCCTCGGCAAATCGCCGATCCTGGAAGACACCGACGGTGATGTTGGTCATTTGACACTGGTCGAGACGGGCGCGATCTGCGAATATCTCGCGGAGAAAGCGGGCGGTCGTTTGGGCCAAACGACCGGGCAAGCGTTCTGCTTTACAACCAGTTTCTCCACTACGCGGAAGGATCGCTTATGCCCCCGATGGTCGCGACGCTGGTCGTCAGCCGCCTACGGCTGCTTGGCCGCTTGGCCGCCAAGAGGCTGCGGCCGATGCTCGACTTACACCTCGATTTCGTGGAGCAGGAATTGAGACGACGCGCGTGGTTTGCCACCACCGAATTGACCGCCGCCGACATCATGAAGTCGTTCCCGCTCGAAGCCGCACGCTACCAGGCTTCGTCGCCGACGGGAAAAGGCGGCCGTCGCCTGGCTCGAGAGTATTCACGGCCTCGCTGCCTACAAGCCCGCCCTTGACAGGGGTGGCGGGTATGCGCTCTCGGAAATTGTAAAGTAAGGCGATCGAGGTCGCATCATTCGCCGACGGATTGCTCTGTGCGGAGTGAACATCGCCGGGCGGCCCTAGACAACGAAATATCAACGGAAACGATCGCACGCCCTGCGCCCGCTTCGTGGAACAACCCGTCGTGCCGCCAGTTGATGTTTGACGCGGCCTCGCGGAGAACTCTGAAGACGGGTCTCAGAGGTTCTCCGCTTGGCAATCGCCTCATTGGCAACCCAAGGACCCACACGATGGAAGCTCCTCCTCTCGAACGCAAGCTAGCGGCGATCTTAGCGGCGGACATCGAGGGGTATTCACGTTTGATGCACCTGGACGAGGAACAGACGCTGGCCACGCTCACGTCGCATCGCACCATCGTTGACGGGTTGATAGAAACGGCCCATGGCCAGATTTTTGGCACCGCGGGAGACAGCGTGCTGGCCGAATTCCCGTCCATCGTCCACGCCTTCCAATCAGCGGTCGCGATCCAGCAGGCGATGTGGCGCGCCAACCAGAAGCTACCGGACGATCGCCGCATGAACTTTCGCATCGGGATCAACGTGGGCGATGTGATGGTCAAGAACGGGGATATCTTCGGCGACGGAGTTAACATCGCGGCACGCCTCGAGACGCTGGCCGATGTCGGAGGCATTTGTGTTTCGAGGGGCGTGCGGGATCACTTGCGCGACCGAGTCGACGCCGAGTTCGAAGACCTCGGTGAACAGAACATCAAGAATATCGCGCGCCCCTTGCGGGTGTTCCGTGCCAAGTTCGAACCGGAGGGGGAGCCGATCCTCGAAATCTCGACCGCCCCCCAAAATCGAGAATCGTTCTCCGATATCGGTGATACGCTTTCTCCTCAAGGTAATGGTCAGGACGACGACAATTCAGTCGAAGTCTCGTTTTGGGAAACTGTGCGGGAGAGCGGTGACCCGGTTGAATACGCGATCTATCTGGATCGGTTCCCCGACGGCCAATTCGCAGAATTGGCGAAAGCCCGAATTGAGGGCGGCGGCACCCCCCAGGGCGATCCAGCCATCGAACTGGCCTTTTGGGAAACTGTCCGCGACACTGGCAACAAAGCCATGATCGAAGCTTACCTGGCCAAATTTCCCCGCGGCCAGTTCGTCGCGCTGGCAAACTTGATCCTATCCGATCTCTCTTCCAGAGAACCGGAATGAGATAGGGAGCATGCAGCCCGGCAACCGAGTGGATAAGCCAGCGCGCGGTTCAGGGACGTCGCCCTCGAAGACAACGAAACATGGCGCGACGCCCATTGTAGCTCGCGACTTGGCTCACTGCGCTCCGGCGTTCGGAGCCGATCCTTAGTCGAAATGGCATCGGTCGTCCGTCCCGGCAGTTCCGGCGAGCCGTCCGCGGCTCAATCATTATCGTCACGGGTCCCATCTCCATCTCGCCGAACGGCGACGCGAACGCGATCTCCGCCGCGTCCCGACCGACGCCAATGCGGACCAGGCCGTCGAGGTTTGCCTGGCGCGTTGCTTCGAACAGCCACCATCGTCCGGAAAGGAGGCATTCCAACACGCCAGGGAAGTCCCGTGGTTGGAGACCGTAGGCATAGCAGCCACCGAAACGCGCGGGTATGTGTCTTGTGGCATTTGCTACATGCTTCCGCGTATGTCCGGAAACGGACGGCAAACCAACTGTCGTCAAATTGATTGCCCCGAAATGAACAGCGAACAACTCCCAGCGCCTCGCGACCCGATCGCACTCGTCGTCAACGATGAGCCGCTCATCCTCATGGATGCATCCTGCATCTTGGCCGACGAAGGCTATTCCGTGATCGAGGCCAGCACGGCGGAAGAAGCGTACGCCTTTCTTGTGAAGCATCCGAGCCTTCAACTGGTTACCGCACCTGGAACAATCAGATGCCCCTTGGTGGATTTGAGCATCAAACATGTACGTCGCCGTGGGCAAGTTCCCCCTCTTCGTCGGCGGTGAAGAATACGAGAAAGACCAGGACACAATAAAAGACTGCAACGACTGCGGCAACGACGACACCCGGGACAGGGCCGAGATCGGCGTTTGTGATTGCTTCCAGTACAGAGTGGACGAAATCGCCCTTCGGACCTTGATCCTGCAAGTTGGGGGTCGAGATTTTCAACACCCAGGCAGCCAGCAAGATGGCAAAGACATGGATGTAGTTGCGCTTTAGACGCCTGGCGAACGCCAGCCGCTGTGAGATGAGGAATTTTGGGGTCCTCAGGCTCTCGCCTAGAATGAGCAGCCAATTGGACGCGAAATCCGGCTGTGGGGAAAAAATCTGAGCGAAATAGTAGCGCTCGAACTGGCGGACGCGGGCGCGATAGACGTCGAAGAAGCGATAGCGGCGCGCCTCAATCCAGAGCAAAAGCAGCGTCAGCAGCATAGCGAACAGAACCACGCCATGGTGGGAACTCGGGCTGGAGAGAGAAACCGACAGCATCGCGGCCGCGACTGTAAGCGCCCAGTTCGTCGTGCGGTCGAGACGATCCCGCCATCCGGCCATGCGTGCGATTTCGGCGCGGTGAAAGTGCGACATGGTGTTGACAAGTTCGGAAGATGTCATTGGCGCACTCGGCTTGGGAGTCGCCGGCAACGTCGGTGCGTTCGTCATGACCGTCAAGCTCCTCTGCTCGTTGGCTATAGACGGCACAAGCTAGAGCAACTTCTATGGTTCCAAAAGCCACAAGGTCGGCGCTCCGAGCAGTGTTTCGTGCGACGTTTGAAGAGGCGGCCAAGGTACTTTTCTGGCCGGGCGGAACGCGGGTCTGGATCGAKCGTTGCAGTTTCAATTCCAGCGTCGCGTGGCCTCATGAGCTTTTTTGGAAACAGGATTTTGCCGCGCCATCGTATCCCGATGGCGTCGGTGTTCGTGGCGCTTTGTCTTGTCATCGCTTGTTCTCCAGCCCTGGCGGCCTCGTCCCAAGCTCACGCACCATCCGAGTCCCTTTTCCTGATCCAGATCATCATCCTCGTCGTGATCGGTAGGCTGCTGGGCGAATTGATGGTCCGCATCGGTCAACCCTCGATCATGGGTCAGATCATCGGTGGAATATTGTTGGGTCCGAGCGTGTTCGGCGCTCTTTGGCCCGAGTTGCAGACACAAATATTTCCAAGCTCTGAAGTGCAAAAGAGCATGATGGACGCCGTGGCGCAGCTCGGTATCTTATTCTTGCTGCTGCTCGCCGGAATGGAGACGGACGTGCGCCTTGCCATACGCCTGCGGCGGGCTGCACTTGGCGTATCGCTGACTGGCATCCTCATACCCTTCGTGCTGGGATTCGCCCTCGGCGAGCTGATCCCGGCCGACATCCTTTCGGACCCGAATAAGCGGCTGGTGACCGCACTGTTCCTCGGTACCGCGCTCTCGATCTCTTCCGTCAAGATTGTCGCATCGGTGGTGCGCGAGATGGACTTCATGCGCCGCAACGTGGGCCAGCTGATCGTTGCCTCCGCGATCATCGACGACACCGTCGGCTGGGTGATCATCGCCATCACCTTTGGCCTGGCGGAAAAAGGTTCAGTAGACGTCCGCACCCTCGCCATAAGCGTCATCGGCACTTTGGCTTTCATGGCCTTCAGTTTCACCATCGGACGACGCCTGGTGTTCGAGGCCATCAGGCTTACCAACGACACGTTTCGCAGTGATCTGCCCGTCTTGAGCGCGATAGTTGCGATCATGGGTGGCATGGCGATCATTACCGACCTCATCGGCGTGCACACCGTGCTCGGCGCTTTCGTGGCTGGCATTCTCGTCGGGGAATCGCCAATCCTCACCCGTCAAATAGAGGGGCAGTTGCGCGCATTGACGACCGCACTGTTCATGCCGGTATTTTTTGGTCTGACGGGTCTCAAGACCGATCTCAGCGTGCTCCTCGACCCCCACATTCTCCTGCTTGCGGTCGGCCTTATCGTCATTGCTAGCGTCGGCAAATTCGCCGGCGCATTCACCGGTGCTCGGTTTGGAGGATTTTCCATTGCCGAGGCCATGGCGTTGGGATGTGGCATGAATGCGCGCGGGTCGACGGAAGTGATTGTAGCCTCGATCGGGCTTGCAGTGGGCGTTCTCGACGAAAAGCTGTTCTCTGTGATTGTTGCAATGGCCGTCGTCACCACCATGGCGATGCCGCCCTCGCTCAGATGGGCGTTGGCAAGGTTGCCGATGCGCTCAGAGGAGCGGGACCGGCTCAAACAGGAAGAGTTCGAGGACCAGAGCTATCTGGCGAATTTCGAGCGCATCATGCT
Organism: Rhizobium sp. P2_G2; assembly: GCF_056403555.1. Classification (NCBI taxonomy): domain Bacteria; kingdom Pseudomonadati; phylum Pseudomonadota; class Alphaproteobacteria; order Hyphomicrobiales; family Rhizobiaceae; genus Rhizobium; species Rhizobium sp. P2_G2. The sequence goes on along the minus strand of NZ_JBFUFF010000144.1, from coordinate 7,374 downwards.
CGCTGTCGATCTCACGCCCAGCAGCGACCTCGCGGCCCGCATCGCAGGCCATTTCGTAGTCATGAGGAAGACGCCAGTTACGGTGTTGAATATCATCGAGGACGAGGCGGCCAAAGACTTGCCGGAAGGCACTGATAATTCTCCGACGAACAGCGACGACGCACAGTCGGTCGCCGAACGCGTGAAATCAACTGCGGGCGGGGCAATCGCGTCGGAAGCGGGCACCGGCACCACCGCGCAAGGCGACATTCACGTGATCACCAGGGTCAAGAACGCTGATCTACGCAAAATCCTGGGTGAAGGTTCGGACCAGGGCCACGATCTGTTGTTCATCGGCGTCGAGCCTGTCGCAGCCGCCGACGGCGGGTTTGACGAACAAATCTCGGTCATGACATCTGCCTTCAAGGGCACCACGGTGATCATCTCTTCTCGCGGACAGGGTATCGCCGACGACAGGAACATGCGTATTCTTGTGCCCGTGAGCGGCACCGAACGTTCGACACGTGCGGCCGAGTTCGCCTTTCTCATCGCCAAGGCAACCGGGTGTTCGGTGTCGGTGATCTACATTGTCGGACCGGGGCAGATGCGCTCGCGGTCGCGCGTGAGCGACAATTCGAACATGCATGCAGCCACATCGGACCGGATCGACGAAGTTGCCAACTACTATGGGGTTTCTGCCCAGAAAATCGTTCAACAAGGCGATTCTCCGGAACTGTCCATTCTGCGGCATGCTCGGCGTGGCCGTTACGATCTGATTGTGCTCGGGGTCAGCCGCCGCGTCGGCGATGGGCTTTCCTATGGTCGAATTGCCGACACATTGCTGGAAGCTGCCGATCGGTCGTTTGTGTTCATCGAAACGGAATAGCTTTAATACAGTGCAGGCGGTTTTGCGACGCTGCCTCATCGGGAGTGCCGTCGCAAGATACAGCATCGACCGGGAGCATTCAGCTCGCGTAATTCCTCGATTAGCGTCGCCGACGTTGCCGACGAGAACGCGCGGGCAACGTCCAGGCAGCGTGCTGTCGCCACACATTTAGTTGCCTTCGGCATCCGTATTGAATGTGGAAAGTTCCACTCAGGTGTCCGACGGGCCTCGCCATTAGCGTCGTTGTGCTTCTCCTCGTGGGAGACGACCTCGTTGAGCGTGAAGCCGTCATCCGCCGTGCCTGTTGACTATGTCGGAACTTTAGATGTCACTGGAACAATCTGAGCACGCTGTCGGCCTCGGCGTTGGCGACCGAAAGCGACTGGATACCGAGCTGCTGCCGCGCCTGCAGCGCCCTGATCCTCGCGGAACTCGCGTCCATGTCGGCGTCGACCAGCTTGCCCACTCCCTTCGAGATCGTGTCCATGTTCGACTGGTTCTGTTCCTCGTAGGAGGCGAACGACTTCTGCATGGCACCGAGGGTCGCCATTTGGTCGGTGAGGTAGTTGAGTTTGTCGTCCATCTTCTGGATGTAGTCGTCGTAGATGGCGTTCCGGTCCCCGCCGCAGACGTGCATGCCGCGCTCCAGCTCCCGCAACACTTGAACACCCGATGCTTTAGGGTGGACGTCACGAATGAGCACAAGACGCACGAGGCGTTCAGGGAACGGGATCGGTAAGCTGTCGAATCCTAGATGTGACAGCCGAAGATGCGCGGTGAACCGCTGTATGCATGCAGCCCCAGCAAAGCTAGCTATCGACCGAAGTCAAAACCAAAGTACCATCTGGTGCGCGGACCTATTGTGCTTCTCCAATGTTGTTATGGACGAGCCAGCACCTAAATACTGATCATCGGCAGTCGGAGCTTTACCCTTTCGACGGACAGCGGTCCGCTGCCAGATACTTGGCCGTGGGCCGCACTATCGAAGAACAACGGACCGAAATCTGAAGAAACCACCCGCATGCAACAAGCAGTCTATTCAAGGGTGCGAAAGATGCTACAACAGTTCGGCGGGGTCGCAGTCGAACGCACGATGAACCTGCGGAGATGGCATGAGCAGTGATGCGAAACTTGAACTAGCGTTGAGAGCTGCAAATATCGGCATCTGGGACTGGGATCTGCAAACCACCGAATTCGACTATTCCGAGCGGGCCAGATCGATCTTCGGCTTTGCACCGTTCGGAGAGATCACGTATGACATGGTCCGAGCCGTCACGCATCCCGATGACTTCCCCCACACTTCCGCGCAGGCCAAACGGGCGATCGACCCCGCGTTGCGAGAAGACATGCCATATGAATACCGCATCTTCCGGGCGGACACGGGCGAACTAAGATGGGTTCGGGCGGAGGGCAACGCGGTCTTTGAGATCGGCAGCGACACGGTCAAGGCCATCCGGTATATCGGCTGCATCCAGGACATAACGGATACCAAGCGGGCGGCGGCAGCTCTTGAGGAGAGCGAACGCAGACAGAGGTTGGCGATCGAGGCCGCCGGCATGGCCGTGTGGGAAATCGATCTTCGAACCAACTCGCTTGCGACATCTCCTGATTTAAAGCGCCTCTTTGGCTTTGCGGCCGAAGAGGAGCCTACCTTGGAAGACTTCAGGGAATGCTACGTGCCCGGAGAACAGGGCAAGACAAGGGAGGCGGCGATTGCAGCGTTGGGCCAGGGAGAAAGCCACTTTGAAGCTGAGTTCCGGATCAACAGGAAAGACGGCCAGGAGCGATGGCTGCTGCTGAGGGCGGAGATACTGCTCTCTGGCGGGGGTGAGCCGCAACGCGTCGTCGGCGTCGTGATGGACATCGACGAGCGCAAGCGGAACGCGGAACGGCAAGTCCTGCTCATGCGGGAACTTAACCATCGGGTGAAAAACTCGCTGAGCGTCGTCCAATCCATAGCCGGCCAGACGTTTCGGCAGGGCATCGACATCTCAGCCGGCCTCGAGGCGTTTCGTTCGAGATTGCGAGCACTCGCAGACGCCAATGACATCCTGATGCAAAGCGAGTGGGCCTCTTTCGATCTCGAGACACTAATCGACAAGGTGACCGCTCCCTACAGGACCCGGGGGCCGGGCCCGTTCACGATCACCGGGTCGCACATACTTATCCCGCCTCGCTACAATGTGTCTCTTGCCCTAGCGCTGCATGAGCTCGCGACCAATGCGGCAAAATACGGTGCCTTGGCTGCGCGCGAAGGGAAGGTCATGATCGATTGTCAAAGCAACGACGAAACCGCCTCGATCGAGTGGCTGGAATCCGGCGGGCCACCCGTGACGGAAACGAGCCGCCAAGGCTTCGGCCTCCAACTGCTTACAAAGGTATTGGCACCCGCTTTCAGCAAAATGGATTACGAATTGCGTCCTCAGGGCGCGCGCTGCCGCATAGAGTTCCGCCTGTGAAACATCGAAGGGGCGATGAGGTGAGAAGTGAGTGGTCCGTCGACAAGAGACCGCAGCCACGTCAGTCGTTCGTCGCCGCTAACGGCGGTCTGATCCCGAACGGCACGCTTGTGGCTTGCCCTGAGATCCCGCGCTCTCGACGACGCGGCCGATCGAGACCTATACCCCGTAGATGACATAGCCAGAGAATGGCTCCGGTGTTCAGATGAGACCTCCGTCCAGGGTTTTCGCTTGCCAGGGTTCGAACGGTGGTTTTGATCCAGCTCATGCAGTCCGCCTGAGTGCCAACCCACCCATGCGCGAACACGCGACGATCTATTCACCCCACGCTCATTTCCCGTGTTTGGCGGGCAGCCCGCGAACTCACCATGCTTTCGACAGACAATTACGTGACGGCTGCTCTTGTCCTTGACGGTTTAGAGCTTCCCATTGGCAGGAACCGCACAAGCAGCTCTCCCTGGCTCAACAGCTTCTCCAGCCCGCCTCGGTACTCGCGCCGCTATTCTCCGTCGGCCCCGTCGACCCATGACATAGATCACGACAACCCTATCTTCTTCCGATCTGCCGCCCGACCAGAGTCCTTTCGCGAGTGAGTTCAAGAAAGCCGTCGCGGCGCCGTCGCGGTCCGTCAACTCACGTTGAACGCTGGTTGCGATTTCCTCGCATTTAATGATGTCCTTTGATCTTGCAGGGATAAACAGCTGAACCGAGTGCATACGCCCGGCAAACAGCGAAGCAGGTGGCAATGTTCCGGCGCAGCGGAAACTATGACGTCGTAGTGGTAGGCCGGTGGCCAAAATCGGCTCGGAACGCGCAGACCTCCGCTGCGTTGAACCGATGTCGAGCCGCACCGCTTTTGCCGCGGCGTCCAACATAACAGGAGTTTCCAATGTCACGTGGACCACTGACCGCGCTGCTCGCAGTCCTCGCTGTCGCGGGCTATCAGAACCGCAACAAGATCGCCGAAGTACTCAGAAACCTCGGACAAGGGGCACAGATGCCCGACCGCGATGGCACCATGCCAGCCAACACGGGAGGCATCGGCGATATCCTTGGTCGACTTTCGAATGGCGGTCTCGGAAGCTTACTCGGCGGTACGTCACCAGGCGGCATCCTCAGCGGCGGCTTGGGCGGCCTTCTAGAGCAGTTCCGCAACAATGGTGTCGATAAGGCGGACTCGTGGGTCAACACCGGACCGAACGACACGATCGAAGACCACGAGCTATCCAAGGCGCTCGGGCCGGAAATCATCGATGAACTCGTCGCCAAGACCGGGTTATCGGCGGAGGAAGTCCTCGCCCGCTTGTCTCGTGACCTCCCCAAGGCCGTCGACGACCTGACACCGGACGGTAAGGTCCCGACGGAACAGGAAATGACGGACCTGGCTCCCCCGCCGCCGTCTCGTTCGTCAGTCCCGAACGCTGGCACAGCCTGAGCGGTAAATTAGCAGTCTGTTGACGGACAACTCTTGCTGCGGTGATGAGTCGATACTCATGGGTTCCATAAAACTGGTCGAGGCGGGCCCGCATTCGTTCGTGCGTGGAACCATCTCGGCTCGTCAGCAGTTTGGGGGCGGAAAAGACCACATACGCGATGGGACCTATGACGGACGACGAAAACGACAATCTCAGCCTTGGCGAATCAGATCTCACGAACCTGCGTCCGGACGCCCGACGAGAGAGGACGGACATCCTGTTTAGAGCAATGGCACGCGCCRAAACCGTCAAGCGCCACGAGAAGACTGAGCGCCTAAAGCGCGCGCGTATGGAGGCGGCACGAGATGGCATATGAGAATTCGGCTCTGGGGGAAGATGTATTGAGTTCGCCCGTTTCCTCGCGGTTCGACAAGGTTGTAGGGTTGAACATGGAAGGCGAATGGCTGGCCGTGGACAATGCGATGGACGCCGCGCGTATGTTGGCCGATGCGTGGCCGGACAGATCAGGCCCGTCATATAAGCGGGCGTTGACCGCATGCCGTGCTTATCTCGACCATGGCGGTTCGCCGATCGCGGCAAGGGCTGCCTTCTCAGTCGCGGTGATGGAACTTGGCCTGCCGTTCAGGGTGTTCGACGACATGATGGCCTTCATGGATTTTCAAGTCGAAGTTATGACCGAGGAAGATATCCGGCGCAGCGCAGTTTGACGAGGGAAGTTTCTGGCACCTGTTGCCCGCGCCGGAACATCGCTTGCCGAGGCCGTTGTCGGAACATGCAAACTCTCGAACGACAGATATCGTGCGGCATGAGGACATTGGCGAACTTGTCGATTTTGAGGTCGCGGACATCGTCGCCACAGGAAACGAACAGAGTTATTCCGCCCAGGAAGTGGGGGCGGCATTGACGGATCCGTGAGCGCAAAGTCGGATGCGCTCAAACAAGACCTAACCGGGTAGAGGGTCCTCTCGTCGACCTGGAAGGGCCCCATTCGGGTGAGCTTCCGGCGGGCACCTCCACAAAAGTCGATCTTGGTATCGGATAAAGATGACCCTCAGCCTCCGATCGAGCCTTCTGCGATCTTTCAATAATCGAGACCACATGGACCTGAATCAATTGCTCCGCATGCTGGACGAAATGGAACCGGGAATGTCGATGAGCATTCCCAAGGACTGGATCAGCGCAAACGTGGCGGGCGGAGACGAAACCGAGCGCTACGTGAATACGATTGAATTCGTCCTCGGGCACAACTGCACATGGGAACATGATCCTGAAGGAAAGCGTCTGACGTTCGAGAAACACCCCACCGTATAGCAAGGCCAACAGGCCTGGAAATAGAAAGGCCTCTTTTCATGACAAGCTCCAAGAGATCTCAGGCGCCAAGTCGACGTCGAGGGTGGAGTTCTTGACAGCCGGGTGCGAGAAGTTGCCATTTAGCCTTCCGACTCAACCTTTTCGGCGACGCGGGAACGAAAGCCGTGAATTTTCGCGTCCGTATTCGGGCTCTCGCCCGGCGTAGCCACATCTTCTGCTTGCTGTTCGTACCGATTCAGCACCACTGTCGCCAAGCGGTATTGACTGATTTGGGCGCGCTCTTCATCTGAGATGAATTCGACGGGTGCGCTCGGGTGGTCGTCTACCGGGCACATCCTCGTGCTACGAGACCTCCGTCTTTCGGCACAGAAACATTCATCACTGAAAAGTGTAATGATCGCCAAACCTCGTTATCCGTTGGTCAGCGACACAGACGTTGGAACCAAACGCCGCGTCGAGGATTACGGTAGGCTCCGGGAGAGAACCCCATGGGCCCGTGTCTGACAACCGTCTGCGATACACTTCTAGGTGTTCCCCACACCGAAACGACGGATCGCCGCCGCTTCGGACCTCAACGTTGACGCGGTCCGTGCCATTGCGCCGTCTCCCTTGACGAACAGATGAGTGATTCTGGCGGCGCGCCACGCGTCGAGGAGATGCTCGACCATCGTTTCGTCAGTGTTCACGGGACGAAGGATCGTCGTGGTTTGTCCGACGCGCGTCGCGCCCAGCCACACGGGCCGATCGGGGTGCATGAGCGCATGTCTCGGCATCGTCGACAGTGTCGTCTTCGACCAACTGTCGCCGGGCCGCTCGTCCTGCCGACGGCTTGATTGGCCCTGTTCAATACGCTTAGCGACAGCCATGTCAGCCTCATGCCAAACTCTTGCGATGCCTGCGGCGTATCGGCGCCAGGCAACGCAGGTCCAGACGCCGCCTGGGCCGGTCGATGTCACCTGGCGTCTTCCATTCCTCGTGCGCGTCCCAGTCAAGCGACCCAAGGCGGCCAAGACCTCGGCAAGAGACACCTCGCCACTGGAGCCGGGATAATGACGCAGTGTTGGGATTGATTCGACCGTATATTGATCGCTGGCCCAAGACGCCAAGATCGCTCGCTTTTCCTGTGCGGACAAATGCGTCGCGCAAAGCACATCTGTTGGATGCCCGAAATGGGCCGTCCGGTGCAGGAGGTGCGACACGATGAATCCCTCTGGGCCAGCGGTCGTGACGGAATTGTCTACTGGGCCCTTTCTCATTTTTCGCTCCATGGATCGTCACTCAATGGATCGGTGCGTGCCGGGAC
>NZ_JBFUFF010000143.1:0-13317 GCF_056403555.1 Rhizobium sp. P2_G2 | reverse complement strand
GTCCTTGCCTGCGCCACCGAAAAACGTATTGGCTTTGGTGTCACCCAGCAGCTTGTCGTCATGCAAGGAACCGTCGACCTCCTCGATATTCAGCAGCTTGACGGTGGTTCCCTTAAAGAGTGTCGTCTTGCCTGCGAGATCCACCGTCGTTCCGAACGGAAACCACGATTGGTTCTCTCCCTTGAGGAGCGAGAACGTATCGTAGCCCTTGCCGCCATCGATGGTCGATGCCCCCTTCGCCAAGATGGGCAGTGAATTATAGGCGTCGATATGGTCATCACCGCCACCCATATCGACCTTATCGCTGCCGCCGTCGATCATCAGAACATCATCGCCGTTGCCAAAGGTCACGGTGTCATCGCCGCCGGTGCCGACGAAACGGTTGATTTCGTGGAATACAGATTTCTTGTAGGTCAGTTCCCAGCCGATGCCGGAGAAGAAGTCCACCAGTGAGTCGGCGTTGTCGAATGTCGCGTCGTCGATCGCCGTCGTCAGGTCGGCAAGGTTCAACTGGAGTCCGCTCACGGTGATATCGAGGCCACCGTCCTGGAAAGTGAAGCTGATGCTGCTGACCGTGCCGCTCTGCTGATCGAGATCGGTCCCCGATGCCACGACAGTGCAGACATAACCTGCGTGGTTGATGTCAGTGGTGCCGGTTGCCGAACCCTTGTCGTTGGAGACTTCCAGGGCATCCACATCCCGCAATATGAAAATCAAATCCTGACTGAATTCGAGTCCATTCGCATCTGCATATGGACCGACATCGACTTTGGCCATGGTGTTTCCTCCCGGACTGCGCTCTATTGTCGCATGATGGATGACCGGTATACGAAGCGGTATCCCCCGATCGGGGGACCGGAAGGATTTTTAGAACGCGTCGACTGTGGAATTTCGCCTCCGCCCTTCCTTTTTGATCATTGGTCGCTATTTTCGCGGCAAATCACTATCAGGACCATGGATATGCCAGCCGATCTGAACCGCCTCTCCGCCACCATCGCCGCCGAGATCAACGCCCGGCCCCAGCAAGTGACGGCCGCCGTTGGGTTGATCGACGAAGGCGCGACCATTCCCTTCATCGCTCGTTACCGCAAGGAAGTGACCGGCGGGCTGGACGATACCCAGCTCCGCACGTTGTCGGAGCGGCTGGTCTATCTGCGCGAGATGGAGGCGCGGCGCGATACGATCCTCGACTCGATCCTGACCCAGGGCAAGATGACCGATGAGCTCAAGGTGAAAATCCTGCAGGCCGACACGAAGGCGACGCTCGAAGATATCTATCTGCCCTACAAGCCCAAGCGCCGCACCCGCGCCCAGATCGCCCGCGAGCGTGGCTTGCAAGGTCTCGTCGACGCCATCCTCGCCAATCGTTCGGCCGAGCCGACAAAGCTGGCCGAAGGTTTCGTCAAGGACGAGGTGGCCGATGTAAAGACCGCGCTCGAAGGCGCGCGCGATATCATTGCCGAAGATCTTTCGGAAAATGCCGATCTGCTGGGCCGGCTGCGTGGCTATATGCAGGGCAAGTCGATGCTGGTCGCCAAGGTCGCCGATGCCAAGAAGGAAGCGGCGGAGAAGTTCTCCGACTATTTCGACCACAAGGAGCCGTGGTCGAAAGTGCCGAGCCATCGCGCGCTCGCCATGCTGCGCGGCTGGAACGAGGAAGTGCTCAGCGTCACCATCGAAACCGATGCGGATGACCCTTCCCCAGTGAAGCCAGCAGAAGCCATTGTCGCTGCAGCGCTCGAGCCGCGGACGTCCGGGGCAGGCGATCAATGGCTGAAGGATGTGGCCGGCTGGGCCTGGCGCGTGAAGCTCAATTCATCGCTGTCCTTGGAACTCATCCGTGACATGAAGGAGCGGGCCGAGGAAGAAGCGATCCGCGTCTTCGCCCGCAATCTCAAGGACCTGCTGCTTGCCGCTCCTGCCGGCACACGCACCGCCATGGGCCTGGACCCCGGCATCCGGACCGGCGTGAAAGTCGCGGTGGTCGACCAGACCGGCAAGGTCCTGGACACCGCGACTGTCTATCCCTTCCCGCCGAAGAACGATGTCATGGGCGCGCAAGCCGAACTGGCTTCCCTGATCCGCAAGCACCATGTCGACCTGATCGCCATCGGCAACGGCACGGCAAGCCGCGAGACGGAAAAGCTCGCCGCCGACCTGATCGCCAAGCTGCCGGCGCCGAAACCGACCAAGGTGATCGTCTCCGAAGCCGGCGCTTCGGTCTATTCGGCGTCGGAACTCGCCGCAAAGGAATTTCCGCAGCTCGACGTGTCGCTGCGCGGCGCCGTGTCGATCGCCCGCCGTCTGCAGGATCCGCTTGCCGAACTGGTCAAGATCGAGCCGAAATCGATCGGTGTCGGGCAGTATCAGCACGATGTCGACCAGGCAAAACTCGGCCGCTCGCTGGATGGCGTCGTAGAAGATGCGGTGAATGCCGTCGGCGTCGACCTCAACACGGCKTCGGCACCGCTCTTGTCACGCGTCTCCGGCCTCAACAATACGCTGGCGACGCAGATCGTTACCTACCGCGACGAGAACGGCGCCTTCAAGAGCCGGCAGGAATTGTTGAAAGTGCCGCGCCTCGGGGCACGGACTTTTGAACAATGTGCCGGCTTCCTGCGCATTGCCGGCGGCAAGGAGCCGCTCGATGCGTCTTCCGTGCATCCGGAAGCCTATGACGTGGCGCGAAAGATCGTCGCCGCCTGCGGCCGCGACCTGCGTACCCTGATGGGCGACAGTGCGGCGCTGAAGAAAGTGGATCCGCGTCAGTTCATCAGCGAGAAATTCGGCCTGCCGACGGTAAAGGACATCATCGCCGAACTGGAAAAGCCGGGCCGCGACCCACGCCCGGAATTCAAGACCGCGACCTTTGCCGAGGGCATCAACGAGATCAGCGACCTCAGGCCCGGCATGATGCTGGAAGGCACGGTGACCAATGTCGCCGCCTTCGGCGCCTTCGTCGATATCGGCGTACACCAGGACGGTCTGGTGCATGTCTCTGAACTCGCCGACCGCTTCGTCAAGGACCCGCATGAGGTGGTCAAGGCAGGCGACATCGTCAAGGTGCGGGTGGTCGAGGTCGATCCGAAACGCAAGCGTATCGCGCTCTCGATGAAGAAGGAAGCAAGCGGGCCGAGGGAGCCGCGCGAGGATCGCAACCGCGGTAATAGTGGCGGGAACGTCAAGCAGAGCCCGAAGCCGCAGGCGCCAAGCCAAGGCGCATTCGGGGCAGCCTTGGCCGAGGCGATGAAGCGGAAATGATGCGTTGACGAGGAGCGCCAGCACTCCTAATTTTCTGACAATTCGGGGGCGGTGATCGGAATGCGGCGCGCGACAGTCGGATCAATCATTGCCTTGGTCTTGTTGGCCGTGCTCGCTATGGCCATGCAAAAGACCGAGGACAAAAAAGTGCAGGCAGCTGTGGCCTGCCAGAGCGAGCTCGTCCTGATCGATTATTGGAAGAGCTTGGATCTCATTAGCGAGGTCAAGCACGACGGCAACGACTTGGTTGTGGAAGTGGATTATCGGGGCTGGAGCAAACTGCCGCGTCCGCTTCAGCTCCAGATCGGCAAGGCCGCCTACTGCCCGATCGCGAAAGCCGGCAAGGGCGGCGCGGCCCGCATAGAGTCAGATCACGAGCTAGCTCGGGTCGAAAACGGGAAGTGGTCGAGCAAGCAGTTCCCTGAATAGTGCTAACGGCGGGCAGGGCTGACGAAATGTCATAAAAGAAGCGAATCTTGGACGAGTTAAGTCGCATTGTTTAAAGTGCTGTCGTTGGAGGGCTGGTGAGCATTCGTTTTGAAACATGGGGCAGAATTGGCAAACTCGGCGTGCTCGTGATCCTCGCTCTCTCCTTTCGGCCTTGGGAGGCCCACCACACGGAAACGACGGCGCCAACCCCATGCCAGGATGAGAATGCGGTCATTGATCATTGGACCGGCATCAATCTGATCCGGCACATGCAGCAAAGTGGCAAAAACCTGGACTTCTTTGTCTATGATAAAGCGTGGGCGGCGTTGCCCCGCTCCACACAGGTCCAGATCGGCAATGCCGCCTATTGCCACGTCGCCCTCGACGGCAAAGGCGGCGTTGCTCGCATCGATGACCTGAAGGGCAAAGAGCTTGCTCGCGTCGCCGACGGCAAGTGGATCAGCTGGCAGTTTCCGGAATAGTTTGCATTCATTTCGTGAAGCGAGATCAGGCTGCGTCCAACATCGGAACGATCCCGAGAACGCAACTCCGCAAGATCCGTCAGGCGCCGCAAAATCCCCCGAGTTATGTGTGGATCGCCACGGAGGACAGGATGAAAAAGCCGACGATCGAACATTATCATGCCCGGATGCAGCGGGTGATCGACTATATCGACGATCATCTCGACGAGGGTCTCGACCTCGACAGGCTGAGCGATCTGTCGGCGTTTTCGAAGTATCATTTCCACCGGCAGTTCACCGCCATCTTCGGCATTCCGGTACATCGCTATGTCCATCTCTGCCGCATGAAGCATGCTTCGTTCCGGCTAGCCTTTCGCGATAATCACCGGATCACCGATATCGGCCTGGATGCCGGCTATGAAGCGTCGGAGGCGTTTGCGCGCGCATTCCGCCAATGTTTCGGGCAAGCCCCTTCCCGCTTCCGGAAATCCCCCGATTGGGCTTCGTGGCTCCAAACCCTGAAATCACTCGATCAAGCACGGAGCACATTCATGCCCAGACAATTTCTGCTTAGCGATGTCGATATCGTCGAACTCGAAGCCCGCCACATTGCCTGCATGCCCCATCACGGCGATCCCGCCAAGATTGGCGATACGGTCCAGGCCTTCATTGCCTGGAGAAAGCAGGAGCGGCTCCTGCCGAAGACCAGCGCCACCTTCAACCTGTTCTACAACGACCCCGAAACGGTGCCGCCGGATGAGTTCCGCATGGACATCTGCGCCGGCGTCGAAAGCGATTTCGGCAACAGCAATCCGCGCATTCATCTGAGCACCATTCCGGGCGGCAGCTATGCGAGGCTCAGGGTTTCGGGCATCGCCGGCGAAATGCCGCAGGGTGCCTCCTTCCTCTATCGGGAATGGCTGCCGGCGAGCGGCAGGGAGCTGCGGGATTTTCCGTTCTTCTGCGAGCGCGTTCGCTTCTTCGCGGACGTGGCGGAAGCTGACGTGATCACAGATCTCTATCTGCCGCTTGCCTGACGGAAGAACGGCAACCTCATCGCCCGGCATCAGGCATGCTGAAACACGCCCTTGCCGGGAAGCCGGCCGCGATCATGCGGCCGGTCGAAATCGAGCGCCGGCCCCTTCGGCACGATGCGGGTCGGGTTGAGATGGGCGATGGAATAGTAGCCGCGCTTGATGTGATCGATCCTTACCGTCTCGGCGATGCCGGGCCATTGGTAGAGCTCGCGGGCATAGGCCGAGAGGTTCGGATAGTCCTCCAATTTCCGGAGATTACACTTGAAGACGCCGTTATAGGCAGCGTCGAAGCGGATCAGCGTCACGAACAGGCGGATATCGGCTTCGGTCAGATATTCGCCGGCGATGTAGCGGTGGCTATCGAGATGATCATCGAGCTTGTCCAGCGTCTCAAACAGGGATGTGACATTGCGCTCGTAGACGGTTTGCGATTTGGCGAAGCCGGTCTTGTAGACGCCGTTGTTGACGGTGTCGTAGATCAGCCGGTTCCAGGTGTCGATTTCGCCTCTGAGCGACTCCGGATAAAAATCCAGCCGGTTGCCGGTCAGATGATTGAAAGCGGAGTTCATGATGCGGATGATATCGGCGGATTCGTTGTTGACGATCCTGCCGGTTTGACGATCCCAGAGAACGGGCACAGAGACCTTGCCGGTATAGCGTGGCTCGCTCGTCGTATAGAGCTGGTGCTGGAAGGAGATTTCGGGTGCCTTGCCCCCGGCATCCTGCGCCGGGATATATTGCCAGCCGTTGTCACCGAGCGTGGGCTCGGCGATCGAAACGGAAATCACATTCTGCAGGCCTTTCAGGTTGCGCATCGCGAGCGTCCGTGATGCCCAGGGGCAGATATAGGCAACGAAGAGCTGGTAGCGGCCCGCCTCCGCCGAGAAACCCGGCTGGCCATCCGGACCGGGGCTGCCATCAGGCGTGATCCAGTTGCGGAACTTCGTTTCCTCGCGGTGGAAGGCGCCATTCTTCATCTCGCTCGCGGCGACATCGTCCTTGATCCATTGCCCGTCGACAAGCTGCGGCATAGAATATTCCTCACATTGACTTGCTGCGAAAATGCGCCGGAGCACGGAAATGTTCAATGCGTCAATGGGTTGACGGACCGTCAAGGGAAAGAAGGGTTATTCGTCTTCGGGTGGCCATTGCTGGGAGGTGTGGAGGACGAAGTCGATCGAAACCGATCGCTCCTTGACGGTATAGATCAAGATGAACGGCGTGCGGGTAACGACCAATTCCCTGCTACCGACCACGCGTCCGATGCGGCCGGAATGAGGAAATAACCCAAGCTTCCGCACCCGCTGCAGGGTACGCTGGTGCATCCCCCAAGCGGCTCGAGGGTTATCCTCATGAATACGGGAGAGCAGTTTCAGAAATTGTAACTCTGCCAGTTCCGTCCATTCAATCTTCACTGATGCCCGCCTCGCGATCGAGCCGCCTCAGTAGGGCGTCGGCGCGGGCCATCACCTCCTCATGAGAATAAAACACCGCGTCGGGCCTGCGGGAATATTCCAATGCGGCCTCCACCTTTCGGCGAAACCACGCGTCATAGTCCGCCTGCTCCTCGGGCGTCAGCTTCTTCTGCGGACCCCAGATGTTTTCGTCGATGACGTTCTCTTCGTCATCATCTGCCTGGAGCGGGGTTTGCGGGTTTTCCTCAAAACCATCCGGACGGGACATGCTGGTTCTCCTTTTGTTTCAGGATAGCAAATCCTCATTGCGTCACAAGCAATTTCCGGCGCGATCGGAGGCCAGCCTATAATGTCCTGCGTCAGGACGTGAAATCCAGCCCCATCTCGCGGAAACGCTCGGGATCGTCGCCCCAGTTCTCGCGTACTTTCACGAACAGGAAAAGATGCACCGGTTGTTCGAGGATTTCGGAGATTTCCTTGCGGGCGGCGGTCGAGATCGACTTGATCGCTTCACCGCCCTTGCCGAGCGCGATCTTTTTCTGGCTCTCGCGCTCGACATAGATCACCTGCTCGATGCGAACCGAGCCGTCCTTGCGCTCTTCCCACTTCTCCGTCTCGACATGCGAGGCGTAAGGCAGCTCCTGGTGCAGGCGCAGGAACAGCTTTTCGCGGGTGATTTCGGCGGCGAGCTGGCGCATCGGCAGGTCGGAGATCTGGTCTTCCGGATAGTACCAGGGGCCTTCAGGCAGCGTCTGCGACAGATATTTCAACACGTCGTCGCAGCCTGAGCCGTTGAGCGCCGAGATCATGAACGTGGCTTCGAAATTGACCTTTTCATTGGCGGCCTGCGCCAGCGCCAGCAGGTCTTCACGCTTGACCTGGTCGATCTTGTTGAGCACCAGAATCTTCGGCTGCTTGACCTCCGAAAGACCGTCCAGAATGGTCTCGGCGTCACCCTTCAGCCCGCGCTCGCTGTCGATCAGCAGCATGATAATATCAGCGTCTTTGGCGCCACCCCAGGCGGTGGTGACCATGGCGCGGTCGAGGCGACGGCGCGGCTTGAAGATGCCGGGCGTGTCCATGAAGACGATCTGCGTCCGGTCCTCGATGGCAATCCCGCGGATGATCGCGCGCGTTGTCTGCACCTTGTGGGAGACGATCGAGACCTTGGCGCCGACAAGGCGATTGACCAATGTGGATTTGCCGGCATTGGTGGCGCCGATCAGGGCGACGAAGCCGGAACGCGTGGGCGCGGTGTCCACCGCGGTTTCAATGTCAGTCATCGAATTTCCAATCAGCTCTCTGCCACCTCGGGCATCCATATGCCTTCGCGCTCCAGCATGCGGCGGGCGGCGACCTGTTCGGCGGCGCGCTTGGAGCGGTCGACACCGGTTTCCGATGCCAGGCCGGCAATCTCGACCACCACGGTGAATTGCGGCGCATGGTCCGGTCCGCTTCTGTCCTCGACGCGATAAGTCGGTGCAAAACCAAAACGCTGATGCGACCATTCCTGCAATTCGGTCTTGGCATCGCGGCGCATCGGCTCGGGTCGCGTCGCCCGCTCTGTCCATTGGCGCAGCACGAAGCCGCGCGCTGCTTCCAGTCCGCCGTCGATATAGATCGCTGCGATCAGGCTTTCGACCACGTCGGCGCGAACATTCTTCATACGCTGGCCGGTGATCTTTTTCAAATCGGCACCGGTGCGGATATAGCGGTGCAGTTCCATCTCGTCGGCGACAGCAGCGCAGGTGTCGGCAGAAACCAGCTGGTTCAGGCGCACGGAGAGCTCCCCCTCGCCGGCGCTGCGATAGGTGGTGAACAAGAGCTCGGCGATGCAGAGACCAAGCACGCGGTCGCCCAGGAATTCCAGCCGCTCGTAATTGCCGCCCTTGGCAACACGGGCGCTGGAATGGGTAATCGCCCGGTCAAGGCGATCCTTGTCCTGGAAGACATATCCAACCAGCGCCTCGAGGCTCTCCCGTTCCTGCGCGGCGAGGGCCGAACTGCGGCTCATTCTATGCCCTTGAAAAAGCGGTCATAACGAAGGTTGGCCGGCCATTTCCAGATTTCCAGGAAAGAGGTCTGGTTGGAGAGCGAGAAGATGATAAAGCTGGCCCGACCGACCAGGTTTTCCTCCGGCACATAGCCTACGGTAAAGCGGCTATCGGAGGAATTGTCGCGGTTGTCGCCCATCATGAAATAATGCTTGGGCGGCACGACGAATTCCTGCGTATTGTCGCCGTCACTGCTCGGGTTGAGGTCGAGCGTCTGGAATGTCACGCCAGTATCGAAGGTTTCGCGGAACACCGGCACCTTGTTGTAGCCATCCGGGCTGAACTGCACGCCAACGCCGCCCGTCTCCCGATCATCTGAGGTGAACGTACCCTCGGCGACGCGCGGCACCTGCTTGCCATTGATGTAAAGCACGTCGTTCTTCACCTGAATGTGGTCGCCCGGCAGGCCGATAACGCGCTTGATATAGTCGATGGACGGCTCCGGCGGGAAGCGGAAGACGACGACGTCACCGCGCTTCGGCTGGCTGCCAAACAGGCGGCCCTTGAACCAATCGGGATTGTAGAGCGGCAGCGAATAACGCGAATAGCCGTAGGAGAACTTGTTGACCAGCAGATAGTCGCCAATCAGAAGCGTCGGCATCATCGAGCCGGAGGGAATGGTGAAGGGCTGCAGGAGGACGGTCCGGATGACCGCGGCGAGCAGGAATGCCTGAAACAGTACGACAATTGTTTCCCAGAGAGCATTCTTCTCAGCTGGCTTGTTTTCGGTCACGCTCATTCGTTCCTCTTGGCGTACTAAAGCGCGTCACTATTTCTCGGAATGACGGACGCCTCAGGTCTTGGACTTTACGCATTTCCCCCAAAACCGGTTCGCGTTTTAGGGATATGCACTGACTTTGAAACTCTCTAGCTTTTTCCGTATTCATCGGCAACCCGCATCAGGTCGCAGGCAATGCCTCAATGATCACAAAGGCCTGAGCCAGCGGAAAATCGTCGGTGATGGTGACGTGGATGGCGGGTTTATGCCCTTCCGGGATCAGCGACATCAGGCGTTTTTCGGCGCCGCCAGTGAGCGCCATGGTCGGTTTGCCGCTGGGAAGATTGACCACACCCATTTCCTTCCAGGCGACGCCCATGGAAAGGCCGGTGCCGAGCGCCTTGGAGCAGGCTTCCTTGGCGGCGAAGCGCTTGGCGTAGGAGGCTGCGCGATTCTTGCGGCCGTCCGATTTGCGCTGTTCGATCTCGGTGAAGCAGCGGTTGGCGAAACGCTGGCCAAAGCGCTCCAGCGTCTTTTCGACCCGCCTTATGTCGATGAGATCGCTGCCAATGCCGATGATCATGCGTCCACCTGTTCGATTTTCGATAGATGGGACGCTGTAGACCGGAACGGAAGTGGCTGCCAAGTAAAAATAAAGGCCGGCGCAACGGCGCCAGCCCACATTCCTGGAGACCTGCTCCCTATCATATATAGAGCTTGCCCGGCTTAGAACACGTTCTGCGGACGATTGCGGAACAGGCCGCGGTCGATCTGGCGCTGACGATATTCGAGGTCGACCCGGTCGGTCGAGGCATTCAGGTAAGCAAGCTCGCGATCTTCAGTAGACGGGCCGCGCAGCTTCGAGGCGATTTTAGAGACATAACCAAACATGGTTTCTTCCTTTCGTTTCTTTCAGTTCCTCCCTTCTTCTGTGTATAAGATAGCGCGATTGCTGCATCGCACAAGGTAGCCATTGCTGGATGCTGCCCTGCCACTCACGCATAGCTAGTTAATGACGCCCACATTTTTGACATGGGTCTGTCAAGAGTGAGGCAATTTGCCTCGCAGGAGGGCAATCTCAGCTGCGATATTGCTGATGATATTCCCTAGAGCGCTTTGCGTTCTGATAGAATCAGAACCGCGCTCTAAGTTTTTGTTTTTGAGCATGTCGTTATCCTGAAACCGGCATCCACTTTCAGGCGACATGCTCTAAGCCCCCGGTCACGGCCGGATATACAGATAGCCCTGCTGCTGCAGATCGGCGATCCGCACCACGCCGCCTTCCTCGGCCACGTCGAAACCGGCAAGCAGGTCGGCTGCGACCAGCTTCTGGGCTTTCATCGTATTGCCGCAAGCGACGAAGGCAACGCCATCCTTATTGCGCTTGGCGATCTGCCCACGGATATCCGGATTGGCCTTTGAGGCAACGAAGGCATCGAGCGCCGGGCCATGGACGACAAGCACGATCCTGACTTTGTCCGGGCCGCCTTTGCCGGCAATGTGATTCTTGATATTGCCGAGCACGAAATTGACCCGTGTCGGCTCCGACAGATGATAGACGACCTTCTGCACACCGTCCGCCGGCACATTGGCGCTGGCGGAAACGGGCAGGACGGAGGCAGCCGCGCCGCCGGCCAAGCCGGGCAACAGGCGCGAGAAGATGGTGCGGCGGGAAAACAGCATGGCGTTTTTCTCCTTTGGGGCTCAGATCACTGCGTCACGGTTCCCTTTTTGACCGCGGCATTGACGTCGTCGTCATAGATGACCGACAGGCAATTCTTGAGCTCGGTCTCCTGCAGCACAAAGGTCCGGTCGTCTGTATCGAAACCCTTGGTGCCAAGCGGTTTGTCGTCTTCGGGATCGCCCAGCCGGACGCCGTTTTCGCCGATATCGAGTTTGATCGACGTGTCGTCCCTGGCATCGGCATCGACGCCACCGCCGTCACAATCGATGCCGCAGCTCACCGACATACCCGGTTTGTCAGCATTTCGGTTGCAATCGCCACCGAAGGCGAAAGACTTCTTGCTGTCGCGGAAACTCACCTGGGCATCGAATGAATAATAATAGCTGCCCCTTTCGTCGCCATTCTTCTTGGCGAAATAGACAAGCATGTCGGTGACGTTCTGCTTCGGATGGGCGGTGAGATGCGCCTTGTCATAGTGCCTGACATAGCAAAGATTCGACACCGGGCCGGTGGCCTGATTGTTGAACAGGGCGTCAAGCCTGGCATTGCCCGCGGAGGCGGTGCCCGCAAAGACAAGCAGCGGCAGGCTTGCGAAAAATCCGATCCGGGAAAGCATGGGTCGATCTCCTTTCAAGGCGTGAGCTATGGTGCTCGCGCCCACTTGAACGAATAACGGATGACCCTGCCCGCTTCTTCGATGCCCCTGCGGACGTGGCTATTCAGTGACCGCTCCCTTGGCGATCCTGGCCCGCAAGGCACCATCCTTGATCGCCGGCAGGCAGTCGGCCAATGCGGCGCGGTCGAGGCGGAAAAGCTTGTCGTCGTCGCCGAACTTGCCGCGCACCGGCACGCCATCCTCGACCGGCGGATCATAGATACGGGCGCCGATCGGAATCTCGACCAGGATCGAGGACTGGTCCCTGACGCGCATATCGATGCGGCCGCCTTCGCAATCGAATGGGCAGGTGATCGCCTGCTTGCCCTCGCCCGGCTCGCAATAATTGGTGAGCACCAGCGGCTGCTTCTGCTCGCGGAAATCCACCTGCATGTCGACCGTATAGCCTTCATTCGCATCGCCTTCGGCCTTGCTGACGAAGACGCGCATATCGGTGACATTCTGGTCCGGATGGCTATCGAGATGTGTCTTGGCATAGTGCCGCGAGAAACAGGCGAAGGCCGCCTTCTCGCCGGGATCGTGACCGAAGAGCGTCTTGATCTGCGAGGATTGGCCGGCGCCGGCGACTGCCGGGATCAGGGCAATCGCGACGAATATCGGCAGGATCGAAAAACGCATCGAAAAAATCCTCGCCGGACGGTCACTGCGTGACGTCGCCTTTGGTGATCTTGACCTTCAGGTCGTCGTCGGAAATCACCACTGTGCAATCCCTGAGCGCCGTGCGGTCCAGTCGGAACAGCCTGTCGTCCCCGCCGAAACGGGCGCCCTTGGGCAGGTCGTCATCGGAGGCGTTCTCCTCGGCCGAAGGATCGTAGATGCGGACACTGTCGGGAATGTCGATGAGCACCGAGGTCTCGCTCTTTACCCGCACGTCGAGATGCCCGCCGTCGCAATCGATGCCGCAGCCCAGCGCATGCTTGCCGTCGGTGCCCTGGCTGCAGCTTCCCGCAACCTCGAACGGCTTCTTCATCTGGCGGAAATGGACCTGTAGAGTGAGGCCGTAATACGGATCCGGGCCCTCCTGCTTGCTGACATAAAGCAGCATATCGGTGACGTTCTGCTGCGGATGCGAGGCGAGATGCGGCTTGGTATAGCGGCGGATAAAGCAGGCATGCGCCGCGCCGGCGCCGGGGTCACGGCCGAAGATCTTGACGAGATCGGAGGCCGGATCGGCATGGGCGAAAACGGGAAGCGCAAGGACGAATGCGGCGGCGGATAGAGCGAGGCGCATGGCAGTCTCCCGAGCAGAAGGATCGGCGGAGTTTATGCCATGACGGATAGAGGAGAAAGAGTATTCGGCGCCGTACCACAGATGTCGAATCACCCCTAGTACCTCTGCACAGAGGATTTGACGGTTTGGTTTGGCTGCAATGTTGGCAGGCAGTTGTGGTGGATGAGTAGTTCGACACTGCGTGCGATGCGTGGCTGCCTGCGGATCAGGCCGTTGCTTTCGAGCGTGAGCAGCATCTGGTGGACGGATGGCGGGGTGACGCCGAGATAGCGTTGCAGGTCGCGTTCGGCCGGTGCGCGCCCATTGATCTGGCTGTAGGCCCAGATAAAGGCGAGATACTGGCCCTGCTTG
>NZ_JBFUFF010000142.1:0-13404 GCF_056403555.1 Rhizobium sp. P2_G2 | reverse complement strand
CTCGAAGCGGCCGCCCTGATTGTGCTCGAAATCGGTATGACAGAGCACCAACGGCCATTCGTCCGCCATGCCGACGCCATGGACGGCGAGCGAATAGCGGTAAGGCTGGTAGCGCTCGGGGATCTTCCAGGATTTCTCGTTGAATTCTCGAAAATCGAGGCCGTCGCGCAAGAGCGACAGATTATGCTCGACCTGTTCGAYGGCAGCGTAATAGTGCTCGCGCTGTTTGGCCGTCATCTTCGCATAGCCGCAGGTCCAGGAGCGGGAGAGATCGGCGCAATAACCGTAAGGTCCGATCATGTCGGTGTCGAAGGCGATCATCTCGCCAAGCAGGCAGGGTCGGTCGGAGCATTCCGCATACCAGGGATTGGTGTTCGGTCCGCAGGTGAGCAGCTTGGTCTCCAGCCAGTCGCCGCCGGAGCGGGCGTTTTCGAAATGCAGATGCGCCCAGAGTTCCTGCTCGGTGACACCGGGGACGGAATGTTCATAGATGCGCGCCATGCCGGCCTCGCAGACGCGGATCGTCCAGCGCATCAGTTCGATTTCGTCGGCCGATTTGATCGAACGCGCCGTCTCGGTCATCGGCGTGCCGTCGACGACGTCGAGGCCGAGCTTTTCCAGGCCGCGGACGCCTTTGACATCGAGCCGGTCGACCGCGATGCGGCGATTGCCGTGGCCGTGCTCACGCATCAGGTCATCGATCTCGGCCGCCCATTTCGTCACCTGACGCGGACCGGTGTCGCCAGCCATGACGAAGATCCAGGAGGTCGCAGGCTTGGCTTCGTCGATGGTCTTGATGTGCTTTGAAAAATGCTCGGCGCCCTTGTAGTCGAAGAGCAGCGCCGGACCTTCGGCGAAAACCAGCGCATAGCGCACCGGATTGTGCAGCGACCAGACCTGCATATTAGGGCTGTCGAGCGCATAGCGGATATTGACGGGATCGTAGAGGAGAGCGGCGGCGCAGTCGTTTTCTCGCAAGAGCCTGCGCAGGCGGCCGATGCGATAGGCCCGCGCCCGCTCCAGCACATCCGGCGGCAGCGGGCTCTTCAACGGCTTGTCGGCGCCTTCGGCATTGAGGAAGGTGCGCTTGCGTTCGTCCTTGAAGATGGTGCGACCGGTCGCCTGATCCATCGCCCGCCCCTATTTCTTGGCGAAACTCTTGAGTTTCTCGTAGAGCGCCTTGTCAATGGGAATGCCGGATTTCATCAGCTTCCTATAATTCTCCTCGCGGCGCGAATTCGGCATGCGGGCACCGGGCTGGCCGGTGATCGAGGCGACGAGGCGCTCGATCTGCTTGTCGAACAAGCCGCCGGAAAACACTTTCGGCTCCAGCGCGATGAAGAACTGGCCGCAGCCGATCGGCAGGCCATCATTGTCCATGAACGAGCCCATTTCCAGGCCGCGATTGGCGCCGGCCAAGGCTGCGCACATGGTTTCGACGATCAGGCCCTGGCCAAAACCCTTATAGCCGCCGGACGGCGCCATCGAGCCCTTCAGGCCCTCTTCCGGATCGGTGGTCGGCTTGCCGTCGCGATCGATCGCCCAACCGAGTGGGATGGCGCGATGTTCGTCCGCCGCGGTCTTCACCGCCGTCCAGGCGACGGCCGAGGAGGACTGGTCAATAAGAAAGGCGAGCTTGCCCTTGCGGCCAGGCACGGCGAAGGACATCGGATTGGTGCCGATCACCGGTTTGCTGCCGCCGACCGGGGCGATCGCCGGCGTCGAATTGGTGAAGCCGAAGGCCAGCAAGCCGTGCTTGGCGATGAAGCCAGTGTGATAGCCGAGCGTCGCGGCATTATAGGAATTATGCACCGCCATCGCAGCAACGCCATATTCCTGCGCGGCCGGGATGAGGTGGGAAAAACCCTTTTCGATCGCCGGATGGGCAAAGCCATTCTTGGCATCGACGCGGAAGGAAACGACCGACATCCTCTTTACCGTCGGCGTCGCCTTACCGTCGACCTTGCCGGTCTGCACATGCTCGCAATAATATTGCAGCCAGTAGAAACCATGGCCTTCCATGCCGGACAGCTCGGTGTCGAGGATGGCGTCGGCGAAATAGCGGGCATTGCGGGCGACCGTGCCCGCACCGACGAGGGCGTCGAAAATCAAATCGGAGGCGACGTCCACTTTGAGTTTGATCGTGTCGGCCATGTGGTGCTGTCCCCTTATGTCTATACCTATATATCAGTCTTATGCCGTACTGGTCGCGGCGTGCAAGAGAGCGTGCGAGTAGCAACCGCAGTCATCACATCAATTTATCGGTTTGCAACATTGTGCAGGCTGGAGTCCATATCTGCTTAGCCAAAGGGATCGTCGGTCATCCCGACACCCTTGTCGTCTTTGGAGCGAAACAAGCCGTAGTAACAATCGGACCCCACTATGCGATCATCACCACGATCTGTAGACAGGGTAACTTCGCAGACGTAGCTTCCTAAGGTTGCACGATAGAAACGCTTGGCGTAACCATCTGTCTCCCGGCCAGCAAAGTCCTTTTCGATAAAATCGGTGGCAGGCTGGATGCTGACGACGCAATGATTGAAGGTAGTGTCCCAATAATAGCTCTGTTGAAGCAGATTCAGCTTGTTTTCAGACGGATAACACCAACGAGCTGGCGCTTTGATCCTTTTGAGAACCGCTGCCATGTCTTCGATCCGCCGATGCCCAGACTCAGGCCAGAAAAAACCGTCGAGATTCCAGAAATCATACCAAGCCTCCTGGCCCAGCACCAATAGCACTGGCACGAGCACAATAAACGCCAAGTTCAGCTTCCGACTCCAGCCAGGTCTCATGCGACCTCCTGGACCCGTCTGATCATCGCTAGCGAAATGTCCTCGCCAGCGACGGTCGGCGT
The DNA here is from genome assembly GCF_056403555.1 of Rhizobium sp. P2_G2. NCBI lineage: Bacteria > Pseudomonadati > Pseudomonadota > Alphaproteobacteria > Hyphomicrobiales > Rhizobiaceae > Rhizobium > Rhizobium sp. P2_G2. The sequence continues at coordinate 10,550 of NZ_JBFUFF010000142.1, read as the reverse complement.
GCTTCCGCCGGGAACGAGGTCTGCCAGCGCTAGGCCGCTCGGATTTTTCTCGGCCATCGCGACTGTACTGCCCCAAACAAATGCGCGCGGTAACAACAGGCTGATAAGCGAACCCCGGCGCATGAGAGCCACAAGCCCTCTCGATCTCGCTGCTCTGCAAATTTTTAAAGTCTTATGCGACGGAAATACACCCCTCAATCGTCACCCCTTTCGAAACCCATCGCCGTAGGCGGCGTTCTTCGCCCCAGGAAATGCGCCCTCCGCCAGAAATCGTTCATGGCAGCGCTTCAACGCCTTCGCATCCAGCATCACGCCCAGTCCTGGCCCCTCCGGCACACGCACGGCACCATCCTTCAACAGCAACGGCCCACCTTCGATGACATCATCCGCATACCAGCGGAACAAAGTCTGGCTCGCATTCCGCACATGCTCCAAAGCTGCGGTGAGGTGCAGATAGGCGGCGCTCGCAACGCCCGTCTCGCCGCTGTGGAAGCGGAAACCCATGTCGAACATTTCGCAGGCGCGGATGAATTCGACGGCGTGGCGGATGCCGCCATGTTCGTTGATATTGGTGACAATGGCATCGGGCGCGCGCAGGCGCACGGCCTTCGGCAGGTCGATCGTATGAGCGGAGAAGGAGACCTTCGAATGCAGCCTGAGCTCTGCCATTTCCTCGTAGGTCTCGACCGGCTCCTCGAACCATTGGATGTCGAACGGTTCCAGCCTTCTCAGTGCCTCGCGCGCTGTCGGCACCGTCCAACCGCCATTGGCGTCGAGGCGGAGCGGCCTGTCGCCGATGGCGGCACGGACCTCGCGCACCATGTCGATCTCCTCGTCCAGGCCGACCGTGCCCATCTTGCCTTCGAACATATCGGCGCCGAACTTTTCGATCATCTCGGCACAGTAGCGGGCGATCTCGACCGGCGAGGATTCGCCTGGATGGCTCGGGCCGGGAAAGCGATAGCTGAAATATTCGGTATGCGGGATGTCGAGCCGCACCGCGCCGCCGAGCAACAGATAGAGCGGCACGCCGTCGATCTTGCCGCGCGCATCCCACATCGCCATTTCGATGCCGCCGAAAACGCGCCTGATGGCAGTAACGTTGCCCCAGGGCGTGTAGCGCATGCCGGGCACCAGTCGGCGCTCGGCGGTAGCGATGTCGCGGATGTCCAGCCCGATCAGTTTTTCGCCCGCGGCAACGACATCGGCGGCACGGTTGCCATCGGCGCATTCGCCGAGGCCAGTCACACCCTCGTCCGTGTCGAGCTCGATCACCGTCTTGGTCAGCGAGGCAATCGAGCCGTAGCTGAAGCGATAGGGTGCGTGGAACGGAATGTTGACCGGCGTGGCGCGGATGGCGGTGATTTTCATAGTGGGGTCTCGGCGGCGGGACGCGCGGGACTATTGCCGATTTCCCTCCCGGCGGCAACGCCCGGACATTCTTGACACAGTCGGCAAAATCTCATCTGCGTCGGCGCGGCAACCCTTGTCGCCCGGCTACGAAGAATGTTAGTCGGGGCTTTCTCCCGTCCGGATTCCCCGCATGACCGACTCAGAACAAAGAACCTATCGCTGGGGTGTGGCCAATGTCGCGCTGTCGGCCGTGCTCTGGTCACTGTCGGGCCTGTTCATTCGCGCTATCCACACAGACGTGATGACCATTCTGTTCCTGCGCGGCATCGTTTCCGGTTTCACCGTGTTCCTGCTGTTCTTTGCCATGGAGCGTGGCAGGGCCTGGGCGATTCTCCGCTCCATGCGCTGGCCCACCTTCCTCGCCGCGCTGTTCTCGGCGCTCAGCATGATCTCCGGCATCGGCTCTCTCTACTACACGACAATAGCCGACAGCATGGTGATCTATGCGACCGCGCCGTTCATCACCGCCGGCTTCGCCTATCTCTTCCTCGGGGAAAAACCGAACCTGACGACCGTGATAGCAAGCCTCATCGCTTTTGCCGGCGTGGTCTATATGGTCGCTGACACGCAAGGCGGCGGCACGCTGCTCGGCAAGGGCCTGGCTGTGATCATGTCGCTGACGGTCGCCAGCCTGTCGATCATCATGCGCAAGTATCGCGACGTGCAGATGCTGCCGGCCATGGCGTCCTCCGCCTGGCTTTGCTCGCTGCTCACCGTCTGGTTTGCGCATCCGCTGTCGATCGGCAGCAGCGATGTGCTGCTGATCGTGATGTTCGGCATAATCCAGAACGGCTTCGGGCTTGCCGTCTACACATTCGGCGTCAAGCATATCCCGGCCGTCGATGCCAGCCTGCTGGTGGCCCTGGAAGTGCCGCTGACGCCGCTCTGGGTGTGGATCTTCATGAGCGAAGTGCCGTCGCATTCGACGCAGGTCGGCGGCGCCGTAGTGCTCGCCGCTCTGTTCGGCCATATGTTCATCGAACTCAGGCGCAATCGCGCAACCGTCGTTGCAGTCGCGCCAGGCTGACCGTCCGGGCTGATGTGGGGTACCCGGACGGCCGGTAAAACGCGGCCATAGGGAAGCCGCGTGGTGCTTACATTGCGATTAGGTATACGATTCGAAGCAAAATTCAAATCTTTATGGCAGCGGGCGAGTGTTCTTGACGAACTTCATGTGCGGCTCGCCTCTATTATTTTCCATTTTGATGAAAAGTATTATTTAAAGCTTCGAAAGCGAACGATTGATTTTTTCGGCGCCAAAAATAATACTCCAAACATTGGCGACGCATTCGAAATCCCGCCAATCAGTTGGCCGCCGATGGTGATCATTTGGCCGTTTCCCGGCGTGCAAGCATCCGGTTCTTGAGTTCGACGAGGAAGGGAATGCTGTCATACTGGTCCTGGCGGACGCGGTCCCAGTCGACGCCGTTCGGGCGAGGCTGTCTGTTGCCGGTGACGATCAGTTCCTTTTCGGTGGCGATCATGTCGAGCGGGGAATCATGCGCCTCGACCACCACATCGTCGTCGCCGACGATCTGGCAGGAATGAATAGTGGTCGCCACCGGCGTCCTTTCCGTGATGGTGCCAAGCTCGCGAAAGATCGCAGTCTCGAGATCGGCGAAACCGGCGCCCTTGCCGGTTCGGCCGCCTGTGCGGCTCGCCGCCACGGATCCGAGGACGCAGAAATCCAGCCTCTCGACCTCCTCGAAGCTGATCCTTTCGCCGTGCTCGATGAAACCCTGCGACGTGGCGGCAAGTTCGTAGGAAATGCCGTTGGCCGTCAGGATCACCGGATCGAGCCTGAGATAGGGGAAGTCTTTGGTGAGATAGGGCACGGGCGCATAGACGATCTTGCCTTCGTAAAGAGCGCGCAGGCGAATGGGAATCTGCGGCGCATCCGGATTGGTCTTGATGGTGCGCGCCGACTTCCATTCCGGCGTCTGGGCCAGATGCCAGGCGGCCATGTCGGCGCCGACGAAATTTGGGATCATGCTCCAGGCCGGACCGACGGCGACGCCGGTATCCTCGAGGGTTCGCCAGATGCGGTCACGCACAAAGTCCTTGGCGATATTGCGTCCCGACCAGCGTCCCTGTTCAGACATCCATCATCTCCGGCGTCGTAGCCTCCTTCAGCACGGCACGCGGCATGATCCAGCCGGCAATGCCACCTTGGGCGGCAATCATCCCGATTGCCGCCGCCTTTGAAATAGGAAACTAACTCTCGGTGGCGTCTTCAATCAATAGGGATTCGAAGCCGAATGATTGGCCTGTCAGCAACAAAAGAGGCCAGACGATGCCCGGCCTCTTTTGTTTCGGTAATTCTGCCACGAATGGACAGCATATTCACGCCGTCACGACATCCTCATCCCGATGATCCCGGCGCAGTTGCAGCCGCACCAGCAGAGCCATTTCCTCGGTCAGCGCGTCGACCTTGGCGTTCAGGTTGGCGATCTCGGCCTCGGAGCGAAGATTGGTCTCGTAGTCGAGCCGCACTTCGAGCCGGTCCTTGGCCGCCTGCCGGTTCTGGCTCATCATGATGATCGGGGCCTGCAGCGCCGCCAGCATGGAGAGCATCAGGTTGAGGAAGATGAACGGGAACGGATCGAACGCGTTGGCCGCGAGGATCACGGTGTTGAGAGCTGCCCATGCGACAAGGAACAGCCCGAACCCAATGATGAAGCTCCAGGAGCCGCCGACAGCCGCAACGCGATCGGCAAGCCGCTCCCCGAACGTCAGCCGCTCGGCGAAGATTTCATTGGGGTCGCGCGGTGCCGAGGCACGACGGAGTTGTTCGGCGAAGAACCGGATTGCGGTGTTCATGGCTCACCTCGTTTCTGACTGGCCGCTCAGGGCCAGTCGCGGGCGAGCCGATCAGGGATCAGGCAAGCGCGAAGGCCGTGAGCGGCACGGTCGATCGACTATGGTCGTTGCTAGACATGATCCCTCTTGAGGGTCGTTGACGATATATGCCGGGCGCACCGGACATGATTGCGATATGGGCTCCGGATACCGCAAAGTCAAATTAAAAAACCGACAGCAAAATACATGAATTGTCGCAGGGTTAATGGCGGTTCAAATCCCGCCCATCCCATTAGGATAGTTTGACGATTGGAAATGTATGAGCACGGTCCGTAAGCGGTTGCGGAGGTCTGCCGGCTGTGTTTTATGGGCAGCGTTTCCACCGCCATGGATTTCACTGAGGATACTCCCATGCAGACCCGCCGCGTCGGCAAGACCGACCTCGAAGTCACCGAAATCAGCTTCGGTACCGCCCCGCTTGGCAATCTCTACCATCCGGTTTCCGATCAGGACGCAGAGGGCGTTCTGAACGCCGCCTGGGAAGCTGGAATCCGCTATTTCGACACGGCGCCGCACTACGGCGGCGGCCTGTCCGAGGAGCGAACCGGCCGTTTCCTGCAGACGAAGAAGCGCCAGGACTATGTGATCTCCACCAAGGTCGGCCGCATCCTGCACCGGGTGCCGAAGGAAGAGGCGGAGGACCATGCTTTCGTCGACGCCCATCCGATCAAGCTCGAATACGACTATTCCGGCGACGGCATCATGAAGAGCCTGGAAGCCAGCCACAAGCGCACCGGTCTCGACCGCTTCGATATCCTCTTCGTCCATGACATTGGCGAATTCACCCATGGCAAGGAGAAGAATGCCGCACATATGAAGGCATTCCGCGACAGCGGCATCAAGCGGCTGAACGACCTGCGTGACCAGGGCGTGATCAAGGCCTGGGGCCTCGGCGTCAACGAGGTCGAGGTACTGCTCGACATACTCAAGGAAACCCATCTCGACTGCATCCTGATGGCCGGCCGCTACACGCTGCTCGACCGCAGCGCCGAGAAGGAGCTGCTGCCGCTCTGCCGCGAGCGCGGCACGTCTTTCATCATTGGCGGCGTGTTCAATTCGGGCATTCTCGCGACTGGTCCGGTGCCGGGCGCGACCTTCAATTACGGGCCTGCCAACGAGGATGTGCTCGATCGCGTCGGCAAGATGCAGGACATCGCCAAGGCAGAAGACACCGATCTCGCGACGGTGGCGCTGCAGTTCCCGTTCGACGAACCGGTGGTCGCCAGCATCCTTCTCGGCACGACCAAGGCGCCCCAGCTTGACCGCAACGTCAAGGCGATGTCGGCCAGACTCGATCCGTCGATTTTCTCGAAATTCGATCCATACGCGATCCGCTGAAGCGGTTGCCAGGCATGAAACGCCCGGAGCCGCGCCAGTTCATAAAAGAGAACCTGCGGCTCCAGCCGGCGCAGTCGGTGCCGGAAATCCTGCTCTACACGGCCCAGGCCGGCAGTGGTCTCTGGCGACTGCTGGGCCGGGATAATGACGTGCCGCCCTACTGGGCCTATCAGTGGGCTGGTGGGGCCGTGCTCGCGCGACATATCCTCGCCCGGCCGGAGATCGTTGCTGGACGACGCGTGGTCGATCTCGGGACGGGATCGGGGCTTGTCGGCGTCGCGGCGATGAAATCCGGCGCACGCCATGTCGTGGCGGTCGATGTCGATCCGGTCGCCATCGTCGCGGCCGGCCTGAATGCCGAGGCGAATGGTGTCACCCTGGAGTTCAGATGCGCGGATATCCTGGAAGAGGAGCCGCCGGTTGCCGCTATCGTGCTCGTCGGCGATTTGTTTTACGCGGCCGAGCTTGCGACACGGGCCCTTGCGTTTCTCAGCCGCTGCCATGCGGCCGGCATCGAGGTGTTGATCGGCGATCCGCAGCGCAAAGACCTGCCGACGGACAGGCTGGTGCTTGTCGCGGAATATGCGGTGGCTGATTTTGGCGATGCGCTGGGTGGCGAACGGCCGAAGAGTGGCGTCTATGCGCTGGGGCTGATGGATGAGGAACCGAAGAATACCGGCCAGGCTGCGAACTCGTAAGCCGATTAGAGAGCCGCTCGCTCGTGCACGTAGATTTTCGTGCCGATCGGAACCATCTGCTTCGTGATGCCCGGTCCAAGCATGAAAGGGATGAAGTCAGGATGAGGCGGTGACAGCATTTCAATGCCGCCTATGATTGTGTGATGAATTGTCCCGTCGGGTGCTTCCAACATGACAGCATCTCCGATCTTGATCTTCCATTGGCGCTCATTACGCCTCGAGATACCAGGAGCAACGACAAGCGAGCTTCGACCGGATAGTTCGAACGTGTCGTCCACTGTCGAGAGGTATAACATCAGCGGAAATCTTTGGGATTGAATGACATCGCAAAGCGCTTTTATGGAGTAAGCATCGATGATTCAAGGTGACGATAAAGCGACATGATCTGACAGATTTGGAGTCCACGGCCTGAAACCAGATCTCACCTCCGGCCGCCGCCAACAGGCTTATTGTCGTCATCCTCCAGGATGCGCCATGATGCGCCTTCGAGATCGTCGTACTGACCGCTCTTCAGCGACCAGAGGAAGGCAGCCAGCCCCAGCCCGCCAAGACCGAGCGCAATGGGGATGAGAAAGACGAGTGCATTCATATCGGCAGCACCTCAGGCACTTTCGGGGAAACGCCGGCTGCCGCCTGTGCAATCTGATCGTCTTCCCCGAGATTCAGCCGCAGCGAATTGACCACGACGATGATCGACGAGGTCGACATGGCGATAGCGGCGATCAGCGGCGTGGCATAGCCGGCAATGGCGACCGGCACGGCGATGACATTGTAGGCAATGGCGAGCGCGAAATTCTCGCGGATCAGGCGGCCCGCCCGGCGCGAGACATCGATCGCTTGCCAAACGGCGTCGAGGCCATCGCGCATGAAGACGAAATCGGCGGCCTGCTTGCCGATATCCGCGGCAGTGGATGGAGCGATCGAGACATGGGCTGAGCGGAGCGCCGGCGCGTCGTTGATGCCGTCGCCGACCATCAGGACCTTGGCGCCGTTTGCCGCAGCCTGTTCGACCGCGTTGACCTTGCCCTGCGGGTCGAGGCCAGATTTCCAGGAGGAGATGTCGAGCCGGCGGCCGATGGCGGCGACCACCGGCTCGCGGTCGCCGGAGAGAATTCCGGTCGACAGTTTCTGGTGAGGGAGTTCGCGGATGGTTTCGGCTGCTTGTGGGCGCAGCCTGTCCTCGAAGCGGAAGGAGGCGATGGGAGCACCGTTCAGCGAGAGCACACTCTCTGAATAAGCCGAGTGGTCCGAGCCAGCTAGGCTGGCGCCTGTGACACCCCACTCTGCCCTGCCGGGCATCTCCCCCTCAAGGGGGGAGATCGACTCGCGGCAGGCGTTCGCGCCTATCTCGACGTTTGTGATGGGGAGGTAAGCGCGCCTCTTGCCAATCTCTCCCCTTGAGGGGGAGATGTCCGGCAGGACAGAGGGGGGTGCCTCACAGGTGGTGATGCTGCTGGCGGCGCGACTTCCCAGCCGCCATAGGCCCTTGTCATCCGTCGCAACCAGTCCCTCGCCAGGAATTTCCTTCACGTCCGAGAACTCAGCCCTTGTCTTTGCAGCAACCGCTATTGCGCGTGACAGCGGATGGCGCGAATGCTCCGCCAGCCCGGCGGCGACGGCCAGCACCTGCGGATCAATCTCACCAACATTGACAAGCCGCGGCCGGCCCATGGTCAGCGTGCCTGTCTTGTCGAACAGCACCGTGGTCGCTTCCGCCAGCCGCTCCATGGCCGAACCGTCCTTGACCATGATGCCCCTGCGGTAAAGTCGGCCTGCGGCGATGACCTGGACGACCGGCACGGCAAGGCCGAGTGCGCAGGGGCAGGTGATGATGAGTACCGAGATTGCCACCAGCATGGCCTGCTTCCAGTCGCCGCCCAAAATGCCCCAGGCGAGAAACGAGATCAGTGCCAGAAGATGAACGGCGGGCGAATAGAGGCGCGCGGCGCGATCGGCGATGCGGCGGTAGCGTGCCTTGCCGCCCTCTGCCGCTTCCATCAGGGTGATGATTTCAGCAAGGAAGGAGTTTTTCGCCTCGGCCATCGCTTCGACCGTCAGCCCGCCCGTGAGGTTGAGCGTGCCGGCAAGCAGGCGGCTATCCCTGGCGGCCGGTTGGGGAGCGCTCTCGCCATTGACGATGGACCAATCGATATCGCTTGTCCCCGACAGCACGACGCTGTCGACGGGGATACGTTCGCCGGCGGCAATTGCCAGCCGGTCTCCCGGCCGGATGTCTCCGACGGGGCGATAATCGCGGCTGCCATCGGCGCCGATCACCATGGCGCCGCGCGGCGACAGCCGGGCGAGACCGACGACGGCGGCGCGGGCACGGTCGCGCATCAGGTGATCGAGCGTCCGGCCGATGAGCAGGAAGAAAAGCAGCGACACGGTCGCGTCGAACCAGGCGTGCTCGCCGTGATGGATCGTCTCCCAGAGCGACATGGCATAGGAGAGCGTGACCGCAAGCGAAATCGGCACGTCCATATTGGTATGGCCATGTTTCAGCGCATTCCRGGCGGAGCGAAAGAAGAAGCGGCCGGCATAGATCAGCGCCGGTGCGGCGATCATCGCCGAAATCCAGTGAAAGAGGTCGCGCGTGGCCGCTTCCGCACCGGACCAGACCGAGACCGACAGCAGCATGATATTGGTGGCGGCGAAGCCCGCTACAGCGACGGCCCGGAGATAATCATTGCGTAGCTGGTCGCTGCCGGCGTCGATATCCTGGAAAAGGTTGAGGCTATAGCCGGTGGCGGCGATCGCTTCAGCGAAGCGTGCAGGATCAGTCCTCAGTCCATCGCGCATATCGCGCCATACGATCGATACGCGCCGGGTCGAGAGATTGACCCGGGCGCGTTCCACCTCCGGCAGTTTGTTGAGCGCATCCTCGATCGTGGTGATGCAGGCGCCGCAATGCACGTCCGGGACGCTAAAATCGGTCTGTAGGCGGCCATCGCCCAAAGGCTTCGAGGATAGCCAGAGCTCCTCGGAGGACGGCAGCGCCCTGCCCTCATCGAACCCGTCCTCGGCGCCGGGTGCGCAGCAGCTCATTTCGTCTTCCCCGCGAAATAGATGCGTTCAGCCTCGTGATAGACGGTCTCGCCGTTCTCGATTGCCGCGAGATCGACGATCCATTGGCCCACAGCAAGATTGTGCTCAGCGGTGAAGAAACCGTCGGAGACCTTCTTCAGCTTGATGGTGAAATCCTGCTTGTCACCGACAGGCCTGTGAAAGATGGCGCTGATCTCCGTCAGGTGGTCCAGCTTGGCAGCCGGACCTTTCAACGTATACTCCAGAACCTTGTCCTTGACCGTGAATTCGCCCTTGAAACCTTCGGCCAGCCAGCGCCGGGCTTTTGCCGCCTCGACATTGAAGTCCTGGCTGGCGACATAGGTGTCCTTGGAAATCAGGCCGCTCCAGCTCGAACTCGCATAGGTCGCCATCGTGACGTTGACGGCAATGACCACGCCGAAAAAAGCGACGAGGATGGCGAGCATGTGCCAGCCGGTGAAGGGTTGGGGCGTGTCTGTCGCGGTTGTCATCTCATTTCTCCGGAGCCACAAAACTGGCTCTGTAGTCATAGCTTTCGCCGGTCTGGCGATATTCGACATGGAAGGTGAAATCCTGCGTCCCGTCCGACAGCCGATCCTTCGGCATGGCGACATAGAGCTTGATCGTCCGCACTGAATCCGGCTCGACATCGGCGTTGAAAGAGGCGCCGCGCGACCAGCTTTCGCCGGCAATGCTCATCGTGGCGCCGGGCATGCCGCTCACCGACAGCGTCACCGCGCGCGGCTCGGCCTTCATGTTGAGGATTTTCACCGTGTAGCCGTTGCGGATCGAACCATCCGATTCCAGCACATATTGCGGATTGCGGTCATGCAGCACATCGAGCTGCAGCCGATCGCGCAGCCCCAGTGCGATCAGCATGCCGATGCCGACCAGCGACCAAAGTGCGGTGTAGAGGATGATGCGCGGCCGGAAGATGACCCGCCAGTTGAAATGCCGGACGGAAGACACGAACTTTCCATCGGCGTCACGGACCCGGCCGGGATCGATCGAAGCGGTGTTGCCCGCGGTCGCCAGCGCCATGTTGGACGTATAGTCCGACAATGTCGAATAACCGATCAGGCCATGTTCGCGGCCGAGCTTGTCCATCACGCCATCGCAGGCATCGATGCAAAGCGCGCAGGTAATGCATTCGAGTTGCAGCCCGTCGCGGATATCGATGCCCATGGGACAGAC
>NZ_JBFUFF010000141.1:0-13602 GCF_056403555.1 Rhizobium sp. P2_G2 | reverse complement strand
GGTTCTGGCAGTGTCGCTGGGATTCGGGCTGGCCTCTGAAGCAAACGCATCGGCGCGGCCGGCGGCTATCGTCGTCGATGCCAAGACCGGCAAGGTGATGTACCAGGAGGATCCGGACGGCCTGCGTTATCCGGCCTCGCTGACCAAGATGATGACGCTTTATCTCGTCTTCGAAGCCTTGGAGACGGGCCGGATTTCGCTCAATACAAGGGTTCCGGTTTCCGACCATGCCGCCAACCAGGCGCCGTCCAAGCTCGGCGTCCGGGCTGGTGGATATTTTACCGTCGAACAGGGCATCCTGGCGATCGTGACGCGCTCGGCCAATGACTGCGCCACCGCCTTCGCCGAATTCCTCGGCGGCAGTGAACCGCGCTTTGGCAAGATGATGACCGCCAAGGCCCGCAGCCTCGGCATGAACCGGACGGTCTACTATAATGCCAATGGCCTGCCCGATCCGCGCCAGGTGACGACCGCCCGCGATCAGGCCCGTCTCGGCGTTGCGCTGCGTAAGCACTTTCCGGAATATTTCGGCTATTTCTCCACCCGCATGTTCCATTACGGCCGGCAGAACATTCCAAGCCACAACCGCCTGGTTGGCGCCGTTCCTGGCGTCGACGGTATCAAGACCGGTTATACCCGCGCCGCCGGATTCAATCTGGTGACGTCTGCCCAGCTCAACGGCCGCTCGGTCGTCGGCGTGGTGCTCGGCGGCACTTCGACGCCGCAGCGCGACAGCAAGATGCGCCGCCTCATCGAAGCCTATCTGCCGCAGGCCTCGCGCCGCGGCGAAGATGACACCTTCGTCTCCATGCGCTCGAAGAATTCCGTCGAGACGGCTTTCGCCGAACAGACCAAGGACGAACCGGCCGAGAAGGCTGCCGAAGTCGCCACGGCCGACAGTGATGTCGATCTGCCCCACAAGGGCCCTATGCCGGAGACGCGTTACACCGCCGACGATCAGACCTCAGCTGACCAGACGACGGACGATCAGGCTTCCAACGATCAGGCTTCCAACGATCAGGCATCCAACGATCAGGGCGATAGCGACGATCAGGAAGTGGCGTCCACCGACACGTCGAGTGACAATGATGCCGGCAACATGGTGCCCGTTGTGCGTGCCAAGACAATCCGCATGTCGAGCAAGAAAGTCGCTCAGATCGATGCACCCGTTCCCGCGGAAGACCTGACCCGTTCGATGCCGAAGCTTGAACCGAAGACGGAGCAGAAGGTCGATACCGTGACCACCGCCTCCACCAAGTCCGAGCCTGCTCAGAAGGGCTGGGTGATCCAGGTCGGCGCAGCCCCTGGCAAGGAAGAGGCGATGGGTCTGTTGCAGAAGGCGCAGGATAAGGGCGGACGGCTGCTGCGCTCCGCCACGCCGTTCACCGTCGCCTACAATTCCATGTATCGCGCCCGTTTCGGTGGCTTCCGCGACCAGGATGAAGCGGTCAATGCCTGCAAGGCGCTGAAGCGCCGCGGTGTCAGTTGCTGGGCAAGCCTGCAGTAACAAAGATAGGGGTGGCCGTGTTCAAGGCCACCTTCTGAAATCCGGCTGACAAGCAGCCGGGTCCCGTCGAAACCTCGATTTGTTTGGTGTACGAGGCAGATATGGCGCAGAATGGAAATTCCAAGGATTTTCCCACCGAGGGCCAGAAGCGCCCGACCAAAGGGATGGGCTTGCTGCCGCTTCACGAAGCGGCGATGCGCCTCGCCGGCATGGGGCTCGATCGCTCGCATGCCAAGACCCGCGACCTTGTCGCCATGCTGCTCGGCCATGGCGCCCGCGCCTGGCGCGGCAGCCAGCCGCTCGCAGAACTCCACCTGCATGTGACGACGCCACGAGGTAAATATCCGGTCCGACTCAGGCTGCGCTAAACCTTCAAAGCAGTCCCAGTTCCGCCAGCTCGCGCTTCAAATCCGCCGGCATGTCGGTCTTCTCGCCTTCGCCGAACAAGTCGGCGGGCACATCCTTGGCTTCGAGATAACGCCAGCCCTGGAAAGGCCGCTTCGGCTGCGGCATGGTCTCGATCACTTCCGGGCCGAGGATCAGCTTGCAGCGGCCGATGCCGTCGGCATCGGTGAATTCCTCGATGTCGAGCAGCTTCTGCCGCGCAGAAAGCTGGCCCTTGATCACCCAGTAGAGCGAGCCGCCTTCGAGCAGGTCGGCCTGCCGTTTCGGCACCATGCGGGTGATGTGATAGGAATGCGGCTCACGGCCCTCGGCGATTGCCTTCAGGCAGCGTTCCGCCACCCATTCCCTGAGGTCCTCGATGGACTCGGCGCCGACGCACAGTTTGATAAGATGAAGTGCCATGGCCTTTTCATCCGCCAATGCGCCGACGCCGTCAATTCGGAAATCGAGGATATCAACACTCGACGACATTGACGGCGAGACCGCCGGTGGAGGTTTCCTTGTATTTCTCGCTCATGTCATTGCCGGTCTGGCGCATGGTCTCGATACAGGCGTCGAGCGGCACGAAATGCTGGCCGTCGCCCTTGAGCGCCAGTGACGCAGCGGTGACCGCCTTGACGGCGCCCAGCGCATTGCGCTCGATGCAGGGCACCTGCACAAGGCCGGCGACCGGATCGCAGGTCATGCCAAGATGGTGTTCGAGCGCGATTTCGGCGGCATTCTCGACCTGTTCGGGCGAAGCGCCCATCACAGCCGCAAGACCGGCGGCCGCCATCGCCGCCGCAGAGCCCACCTCGCCCTGACAGCCGACCTCGGCACCGGAGATCGAGGCATTGTGCTTGATGATGCCACCTACCGCCGCCGCCGTCAGCAAGTAGTCGCGGATGCCGTCCTGGTCCCAGTCTTCATGGAAATGCTGGTAATAGCGGATCGTCGCCGGAATGACGCCGGCGGCGCCATTGGTCGGGGCCGTGACGATGCGGCCGCCGCCGGCATTTTCCTCGTTGACCGCCATGGCGTAGACGGAGAGCCAGTCATTGGCGAGCAGCGGATTGACCTTATTCGAACGCCATTCTTCCTGTAGCTTGTCATGGATCTGCTTGGCGCGGCGCCGCACCTTCAATCCGCCTGGCATGATGCCATCGACGGCAAGCCCGCGATCGATGCAGGAGCGCATCGCATTCCAGACCTTGTCGAGCTTTTCGTTCAGAGCCTCGCGGCTCATCGTCACCTCTTCATTGGCCCGTTTCATCTGGGCGATCGTCAAGCCCGAGCGCGCCGCCATGTCAAGCATCTGCTTGGCGCTGGCGAAGGGATAGGGCACCTTCTGGGCTTCTGCCTTCCTGGCGTTGCGCATCTTTTCCAGCTCGAGATCTGTGACCACGAAGCCGCCGCCGATCGAATAGTAGACCTGCTTGAGCAGAAGCCGCCCTGCCCCGTCGAAAGCCTGGAACATCATGCCGTTGGCATGGCCCGCAAGCGGCGTCTTTTTGTCCAGCGCGAGATCTTCCTTCGGCTGGAAATGATAGGCCGGGTGGCCGGGCGGTATGATCTGGCCGGTGCGTTGCACATCCGCCACCATTTCGTCCATCTTGTCAGGATCGATCGTATCGGCCTTGGCGCCGGTCAGGCCCAGGATCACCGCTCTGTCCGAGCCGTGGCCGATACCGGTATAGGCGAGCGAGCCATGCAGGCTGGCCTTGATCGCCGCCACCTTGGCGCCGGCCGGCCGCGGCCAATCGGGCGACAGGATCAGGTCGAGAAACATGTTCGCCGCCGTCATTGGCCCCATCGTATGCGAACTCGACGGGCCAATACCGATCTTGAAGACGTCGAACACCGAAAGAAACATTGGCTACCACCTTGCTGCCGAAATCGGGAATGTCGCAAACTAATCTAGTTCGCTGCGTGCCGCGCGTCGGACTTCCGCCAGCGGCTGGCATCCGCGCGACATGATTCCCTGCGAAACTTTCATATAGGCGCGAATCCGTGCAAGGAGAAGGCATGACCATCATTGACTATATCGCCGTGCTTTTCTTCGTCGGTTCGTGGGCGCTGTTCACCTGGGTTTCAGGCGCGGAGCGCCGGTTCGGGCGGATCAGCCTCACCCGCGCCATGGCGATCCACCGCGCCAACTGGATCAGGACGTCGCTGACCCGCGATCTCAAGATGATCGACACGGCGATCATGGCCGGACTACAGAACGGCACGGCCTTCTTCGGCTCAGCATCACTCATTGCTCTCGGCACGTCTTTCGCGCTGCTCGGTGCCACCGATCAGGCCGAGGCATTGTTCCATGACTGGCCGATGCTTTTCCACAGCAGCCGCACTGCTTTCGAAATCAAGGTCGGCGGCTTGTCGGCCATCTTCGCCTATTCCTTCTTCAAGTTCGGCTGGTCCTACCGTCTGTTCAACTATTGCTCGATCCTGTTCGGCAGCACGCCGATGTACAGCGAGGCGATCAAGGATACGCATGCCGCCAACCTTGCGGCCGAGCGGGTGATAGCCATGAACATCATCGCCGCCAAGCATTTCAACGCCGGTCTCAGGGCGCTTTTCCTGTCGATCGGCTATCTGGGCTGGTTTGTGAACGCATATTTGTTTATGGCGATGACCGTTTTCGTGCTCTTCGTGCTGGTGCGCCGRCAATTCTTTTCGGAGGCGCGACAAACGCTCCTGAAAGGCCTGGAAGAGTGACGTCTACCGTAGAACAGAACATGCCGGACGAGGCCGCCGCCCCGGTCGTCCGCTCCCAGCGTTTCCAGTGGCTCGACAGCCTGCGCGGTTTCGCCCTCATCTGCATGGCGAGCTACCATTTCACGTGGGATCTTGCGGCATTCGGTTATCTCGAGCCGGACTTTCCCGCTGTCGGCTGGCCGAAAATCTACGCGAGAACGATCGCTTCGACCTTTCTTTTCCTGGCCGGCTTTTCGCTGGTGCTTGCCCACGGCAATGGCATAAAATGGGCGAGCTTCTGGAAGCGTTTCGGTTGGGTCGCCGGTGCCGCGGTGGCAATAGTGTCGGCGATAACGTTCGCCGGGTCGGTTATCTTCAACATTCACGAGGCACTGATCTATTTCGGCATCTTGCACGAGATTGCGCTGGCGAGCCTCATCGGGCTTCTGTTCCTGCGTGTCCCATGGCCGGTGATTGTCGTCGCAGGCGCTGTATTCGTCATCGTTGCGAACAATGCCTATCTGCAGGAACATCTCCAGTTCGAATTTTTCGATGCTCCCTGGTTCTGGTGGCTCGGATTGAGCGCTCATCCGCGCGCTTCCTTCGATTTCGTGCCGATATTCCCATGGCTCGGCCCATTCCTGTTCGGTATGGCGGCGGCGCGTATCGGTCCGCTGATGAACTTGCTAAGACAAAATTCCGTGGGGATAAATTCCGCACGCCTCAGTAAAACGCCTTTGGCCTTCCTTGGCCGCCACAGTCTCATCTTCTATCTCGTCCATCAGCCGACTCTCATTGCGGGTCTCTATTTGTTTTCGCTGGTCGTGCCAGCTCCGGTTGTGACACCGGAGGTAAAATACCTCAGAGATGAATGTCAGCCGAGCTGCGTTGCAGAGCGGGATGCCAATTTCTGCACTAAATTTTGCAGCTGTACGCTCAAGGGCCTGCAACAGAGCAAGTTGCTTGCGCCATACCAGTCTGGCGCAATCTCCACAGACGACTATGAACGCCTGAAAGACATCGCGAGTGAATGCACAAGATTGTCCGAGTAGCGGCACTTATAGGTTGGACGTATGAACGCATATCGCATCAGGCCGGTGAAATATCCCTGGCCCGCATTCTTCTATATCGCAGCCATCGCGTTTGCGCTGGGTATTCAAGGCGTCATGCCGCTGCATCTGCCGGACGAGCGGCTTATGTTGCTGAGAGGGATGGGCGGAGTAGTGATTTTGCTCGGCTTATACCTGGTCGTCTGGGCGTCGATCATGCTGTTCCGCAACCGCACCTCGGTGCTGTCGAACCGGACCGCAGCACGGCTGGTGATCCGCGGCCCGTTCCGCTACACGCGCAATCCGATCTATCTCGGCTATACGGTGCTGACGATGGGTGCGGGAATCTATGCTGACAATCTCTGGATCATCTTTGCATCTCTCGCCGCCGCCGCGGCCACGCATCTCTACGTCATCCGTAAGGAAGAAATGCACCTGCTTGCCCGTTTCGGCTACGAATTCGAGCGCTATTGCCGCCGGACAAGGGTTTGGATCTGAAATTCCGAAAATATTGGCAGATYGTCGGTGAACAAGACGCGACTTGTAAAATTCAGCTCCGGCGAGGGCCTCGCGGGACAGGAATATGACTACGGAAACGTTTTTGCCGTCGGCGAGGCAGGCGCAGTCACTCGGCTTGCCATCGGGCCGAGCACCGACCAGATCGCAGTGATGTTACGGCTGGCAGAAGCCTGGGGCGGAGACTATTACCTGCTCTACATCCTGCTGCTTTCGCGTGGCGAGAAAGAGGATGGGCGGTATCAATCCCCCTTGCTGTCCTTTGAACAAGTCAGCCGCTTCTGCTCGATTTTTAGCGGCTTTCTTGAAACCGACGGTCGCCACCATTTCTGGATCGCATCGATCGACAGGAGAGGCCTGCTTGTCTACGACCAGCACAACATAATATGGGCCTATGGCGATCTGGAGACCTACACCCGGATCCTGACCGAGTCAGGTTTCAAGCCCGGCGTGGTCGACGTGCCTT
Organism: Rhizobium sp. P2_G2; assembly: GCF_056403555.1. Taxonomy (NCBI): domain Bacteria; kingdom Pseudomonadati; phylum Pseudomonadota; class Alphaproteobacteria; order Hyphomicrobiales; family Rhizobiaceae; genus Rhizobium; species Rhizobium sp. P2_G2. The sequence continues at coordinate 6,983 of NZ_JBFUFF010000141.1, read as the reverse complement.
TTCCGCATAGTCATCATTTTCATGTAGAAAACGACGATTGCGTCCGGCAAGTCCTGGACAACCGGGCTTGGCAGCATTCTCCGCTGCAGCCGGGAGACTACTAAATCGTCCGCAAGGGCGACAAGCCGGCAAGCGCTAAGTCGAAACACCAATCTCCGCCAACCGATTGAGGCACTGTTCCTCGATCGTATCCAGCTCCTCGATCGTCTCGTCGATGTCCTTGCGCTTCTGCCTGAGTTCGTCGCGCTTGTCGACGACCTTGGTCATGATCAGCTTCAACTGCCCGACTTCACCCGGCGGCTCATCGTAAACCGAAACGATCTCGCGGATTTCGGCAATGGTGAAGCCGATGCGGCGGCCGCGCAGGATCTGGGCGATCAGGTGCCGGTCCGCAGGCCGATAGAGCCGTGTGCGGCCACGCCGCTCCGGATGGATCAGGCCTTCGTCTTCGTAGAACCGCAGCGTCCGGGTCGAGATGTCGAACTCGCGCGTCAGTTCGGTGATGCTGTAATATTTGTTCACGGTCGCCTGCCACGGTGTCGTAGCGGCATTGTATTGACATTGACGTAAAAGTCAATTTTCAGGGTCAGACCCTTAGGCCGAACCACCATGTGGCGATGCCGAGCAGCGACATGAAGCCGGTCATGTCGGTCACCGTGGTGACGAACACCGCCGACGACACGGCCGGGTCGGCTCCAACCCGTTCGAGGATCATCGGGATGATGATGCCGGCAATGGCGGCGGCGATCATGTTGATCATCATGGCCGACATGATGATACCGGCAATATCCCAGTCGTGGAACCAGAGCCGTGCCACCACGCCGATCAATAAGCCGAAGATAAGGCCGTTGATGATGCCGACGACGAACTCCCTGCGGATGATGCGGCCGGCATTGTGGATGTCGAGGCTTTTGGTCGCCAGCGCGCGGACGGTGATCGTCAGCGTCTGCGTGCCGGCATTGCCGCCCATGCCGGCAACGATGGGCATGAGCACGGCCAGCGCCACGATCTTCTCGATCGTCGCCTCGAAATAGGAGACGACCGAAGCCGCCAGGAAGGCGGTCAGCAGGTTGACGATCAACCAGGGCACGCGCAGCTTCGAGGTGACGGCGATCGTGTCCGACAGTTCTTCGTCGCCGACGCCGCCCATGCGCAAAAGGTCTTCTTCGACCTCTTCCTGGATGACATCGACCACGTCGTCGATGGTCAGCACACCGACCAGCCGGCCGTTCTCGTCGATGACCGGTGTCGACAGAAGGTCATATTGCTGGAAAAGTTGCGCCGCCTCTTCCTGGTCCATGTCGGCCGGCACGGGATGGTTCGTCTCGCGCATGATGTCCTCGACCTTGACGCCGCGCCGCGTGCGCAGGATCTTGTCGAGGTCGACGACGCCGACCAGCTTGAAGGTCGGGTCGATGACGAAAATCTGGGTAAAGCTTTCCGGCAGATCCTCGTCATCACGGAGATAATCGATGCACTGGCCGACAGTCCAGAATGGCGGCACGGCGACGAATTCCGACTGCATGCGCCGGCCAGCCGAGCTTTCAGGGTAGTCCAGTGCACGACGCAGCCGCACCCGCTCGGTGAACGGCAGCTTGGCCAGGATCTCTTCCTGGTCCTCCTTGTCGAGGTCTTCGAGAATGTAGACGGCGTCGTCCGAATCGAGTTCGCCGATCGCGGCGGCGATTTCGTCATTCGGAATCTGCTCGACGATTTCCAGGCGCACCGCCTCGTCGACCTCGGTCAGAGCCGCGAGGTCGAAATCGTCGCCGAGAAGATGGATGAGTTGGATACGCTGATCCGGCAGCAATGCCTCGAGCAAATCGCCGAGTTCGGAAATATGCAGCTGCCCGACATTGCGTTGGAGGTAGAGGACGTCCTTTTCGGCGATGGCAGTGCCGACCTGGCTCAGGAAATCCTGCCGGATGGAGGCCCCGTCCTCGGTATAGATGTCGGAGAGGTCGGCGCTCTCTTCCAGTGTCGGGGCATCCATCACGTCGTCTTCGCTATCGTTTGCCATAGCCAAGTCCCCTGTCCTGGAATGTCTTGCCCTAAGGTGAGCCACATCGCGGTGGTCTCTCATTTGGGCGTGGTTACATGAGCGGTTTTCTCTTTCCGGCCGATTGCTCTTGCCGTCCCGGTGCTAGACGAAAACGCCGCCCCGGTCCACTGAAAAAGACGTCTAACAGAGATTCTTTTCGAAAGCATAAATGAAGCAAAATCAAGCCGGTGGCCAATGATGTTCACACAACCTGACACCCCTTCGCCAAGCGTGTTTACGAGAGCACCGAAAGCCCGGCCGGACTTTACACTTCGACACAAACGGGAAAAAACCGCGAAACAGAGCGCGTCTAATTTGGCCTCATCAACCGCTTCGCTGATGAAGCAGAAAGGACGATGAAATGACCGACGAACAGTTCTACGAAGTCATGCAGCCGAAGAAGCCGAAATGGGGCCGCAGGCTGGTGATCGGTGGCGTCGCAGCCGTGGTGGTGATCGGCGCCGGCGTCGYCGCCTTCGCTGCTGGCGAAGGCCCCGGCCATTGGCGCGGCAAGCTGATGCAGGGTTTCATGGAATACCGCATGGAGCAGGCTTTGACCGACGCCGGCGCCAACCAGACGCAGAAGGATCAGATCAAGAAGATCTTCGAAACTACGATGGACCAGGTCCGTCCGAGCAAGGATGACCGCAAGGCGATGCGCGAAGAGGTCGTCAAGATCCTGGAAGCGCCGACCATCGACCGCAACGCCATCGAGCAGCTGCGCGTCAAGCATGTCACTGAGATGGAAGGGCGTTCGAAAACCATTGCCAAGGCTGTCGGCGATGCGGCAGAAGTTCTCACCCCCGACCAACGCAAGAAGCTGGTCGACGAATGGGGCCAGATGATGCCCGGCCCGGACATGGACCACGATTGATCCCGACGGCGTGAAGGAGTGCACATGGCGACAGAGCTATTGATCATCGACGACGATACGCGTCTCTCCGTCATGCTTGCCGACTATCTGACTTCGGCCGGATTTTTGGTCCGGACGGCGGCGACCGGCAATGCCGGCCTCCAGGACATTGCCCGCCGCCCTCCGGATGCCGTGATCCTCGATGTCATGCTGCCGGATCTCGAGGGGTTTGAGATCTGTCGGCGCATCCGCGCCGGTTCCAGTCTTCCGGTTCTCATGCTGACCGCCCGCGGCGATGAGACTGACCGTATTGTAGGACTGGAAATCGGCGCGGATGACTATCTGCCCAAACCGTTCAGCCCGCGCGAACTTCTCGCGCGTCTCAAGGCAATCCTCCGCCGCAGCCAGGCGACCCAGGTGGAAAATCCTGTCCTGCGCTTCGGACGGCTGGAGATCGACCGCAGCCGCCGCGTTGTCGAACTCGACGGCGTCGAATGCGGCCTCACTGGCTACCAGTTCGAACTGCTGCTGGCGCTGGCCGAGAATGCCGGCCGGGTGCTGTCGCGCGAACGCTTGATGGAACTCATCAAGGGCGACGAGCTTGAAGCCTTCGACCGTTCGATAGACGTCCACATTTCCCGCATCCGCGCAGCCATCGAAGCTGACCCGAAACATCCGCGCCGCATCCTGACGCTGCGTGGCGCGGGCTATATCTTCGCCCGCAACCAGGATGAAGGCAGCCGCGCATGATTGGCAGCCGGCTCTATATCAAGATCTATCTCACCGTCATCGGCAGCCTGGCGCTTGTCGTCGCCATGCTGACACTGCTTGCCATGATGGGCCGGCTCGACACCAAGGGGCCGTTCGAAGAGCGGATAGATCGCTTTGCGACGGTCATGCTGGGCGAGGACAGCAATCCTGCCGACCGGCAACGTATGCTCGACCGACTGTCGCGCGCGCTCGATGCCGACATAGCGATTTTCGGCCCGGATGGCCGTTTCTTGCAAGGCGCTGGCAACAAGATCCCCTCGCCCGACGATGATGAGGGGCTGGCGGGCATGCATCGCCGCTTCCGTGCCTTCAACGCCACGCTGGCGGACGGCACACGGCTGGTCGCCTATGTCCGACGCGCCTTCGAACCGCCGCGCCACAACATCATCATATCGCTGCTGATCGTGGCTGCGACCGTCGGTATCGCCGCCTTTCCGGTCGTCTGGAACCTCACCCGCAGGCTCGACAAGCTGCGCATCAGCATGCAGGCCTGGGGCGATGGCGCACTGTCGGCGAGAGCGCCGGTCCGCGGCCGCGACGAGATCGCCGCTGTGGCCCTGGAGTTCAATCACGCAGCCGACCGCGTCGAGGCGTTGGTCACCTCGCAAAAGGCGCTGCTTGCCAATGCCAGCCACGAATTGCGCTCGCCCTTGGCGCGGCTGCGCATGGCCACCGAAATGTTCGAACTCAGCCAGAACGAGGCGACGAAGAAGGAAATCATCCGCAACCTCGCTGAACTCGATGAACTCGTCGAGGAGATCCTGCTGAAGAGCCGGCTCGGCAGTGACCAGCCCCTGCCGCTCGACCAGACCGTGGACCTGCTGGCGCTCGCCGCCGAGGAAGCCGCTGCAACCGGCGCCGAAGCCGAGGGCGCAAGTACGCACGTGCAGGGCAATGAAAAACTGCTGCGGCGGGCGATCCGCAATCTCCTGCAGAATGCTGCGCGCCATGGTGCTCTGCCGATCAGCATCAATATCGCGCAGCAAGGCGAAGTGGCATTGATCAGAGTGCGTGACCATGGCGACGGATTGAAACCGGAAGAGATGACACGCGTCTTCGAGCCGTTTTTCCGTCCCGAGGGCCGTAGCGAATCCGGTGGTGGCTGGGGCCTAGGTCTCGCTTTGGTGGCGGAGATCGCCCGCCTGCACGGCGGCCGCGCCTATGCGGTCAAGCCGGATGGAACAGGCGCGTATTTCATCATCGAAATCAAGATGTCAGGCGGCCTCGTCTAGCGTGGCATCCTCTGCCAGCATCTGCAGCCACGGCATCGCGGTCGCATGGCCTTCCGGCGTACGCACCGACAGCGAGCGCATCAAAACCTTCCAGGACGGATCGTTGACCTTACCTGTGACCACGGCATCGATCCGATCGAGCATGGAGACTTCCGCCTTGCTCAAAACCATCTTGCCGGCAAACAGCGAACCGCGCAGGATGCGATAGATGAATTCGATATCCTGCGGCGCGATGCCCGATCGCTTGACGATCCGGCTTTGCGCATAGGCGCCCTGCCCGCCCCGCAGCGCCAATTGCAACTGCCCAAGCACGAAGCAAGACAGGATGTCGGGCACTGCCGAGGCCATTTCCATGGCATGAAGCACGACTTCCAGCTCCGCGATGCTGCGAACCACGCCATCGGGCGCAAGCAAGGCGATCAGCCATTCGGCATTCAATTCGTCCAGCGAATATCGGGGATAGCAATGCACGACGATATAGGCGGCCATCGTCTCGATGAACCAGATATCCCATTCAGGGCACTTATCTGCGGCACAGCGATGCAGCGCCAGCAATTGCTCCGCATCATCAGCCGAGATCAGGCCCATGGGGAACATATGCTTGCGTAAAACAAGAATGTCATCGGCTGTGAACCGATGTTTGCCGGCGATGGCAGAGGCCGGATAACGCCATGTAAAATTTGACATTTTTCAACTCCGACTTCATCATGAAGCCAGATACAATATTGTCCCGGACCTGTTAATCCCGCCCCAAGGAAAGCAGTAAACGGGCAATGAATTGTTATTGACTAATCTGCGACATTTCGGTGGACGGCCGCTTTCGTTCACGCCAGATGATGTAGAGCCCGGAACCGACGATGATCGCCACGCCGAGCCATTTGGCAGCGGAAGGAAAATCGCCGAAAACCAGCAGGCCAAGCGCGGTGGCGGAGATGATCTCGAAATACTGAAACGGCGCAAGGATGGACAAGGGCGCAAGCCGGAAGGCATGTACGACCAGCAGGTGGCCATAGCCCGAGAGCCCACCCAGAATGATGAGAATGGCAAGCGTGAACAAGGATGTTGGCAGACCCGGCGCGAAATCGCCATTGCCCAGCCAATGACCGGCCAGCAATGCCAAGCCCATGAAAACCGTGCCGCCGAGGCCGGATAGGGTTTGCATCGTCAGTGGCGGATCGGCATCGCCGATGGCGCGGTTGAGAAACAGATAAATCGCGTAGAGAAAGGCGCAGACGACCGGCAGCAAGGCCTTGACGCCAAAAATCGCAAAACTCGGCTGGATGACGATCATCGCTCCGCCGAAACCGATAAGAATGGCCATCCAGCGCCGCCAGCCGACTGTTTCGCCAAGGAATAGCGCCGACATTGCCGTCAGAATGAACGGTTCGACGAAATAGATGGCGAACACATCGGCGAGCGGCATGTATTTGACCGAGGTGAAGAACAACAGCGTCGCCGCCGCATGCAGCGCACCGCGCAACAAATTCATCCATGGGCGCTTGGCGCGAAAGGCGCCCTTGCCCGAGACCGTGACAAGCAGCGGCAGGGTCAGCACCATCTGGAAGAAGAAGCGGTAAAATGTCACCTGTCCAGGCGACATGGCCTGGAAATTGGCCATGTATTTGGCGATCGCATCCATGCAGGGCAGCAGGAGCATTGCGAATGCCATGATCATCAAGCCGCGGATCATATGCGGATGGGCGGAATGGGAATGAGGCATGGCTTCTGTCTATTGGTGATCACGTCCTTTAACCAGAGATCGACGACCGATGCCATAGGTAGAATCTTGATCCCGCGTCGATCCACGCCGCAGTTTGCTATTGAACCGACGAATAGCAGCATGCCATTGTCCGTTCATCAAAAGACTAAGCGAGGAGGGATTCCCAATGGACGTACGTGCCGCCGTGGCCACGCAGGCCGGCAAACCGCTCGAAATCATGACCGTGCAGCTCGAAGGCCCCAAGGCCGGCGAAGTGCTGGTCGAGGTCAAGGCGACCGGCATCTGCCATACCGACGATTTCACGCTCTCCGGTGCCGATCCGGAAGGCCTGTTCCCCGCCATTCTCGGCCATGAGGGCGCCGGCAT
>NZ_JBFUFF010000140.1:0-13772 GCF_056403555.1 Rhizobium sp. P2_G2 | reverse complement strand
GTCGAGGGCTCGCCTCGATGGACGGTTTGATCGCCGCAACCGCAATCGCACACGATCTTACCCTCGCTACACGAAACACCAAGGATTTCGAGGGCTTCGGGCTCGACATCATCGACCCATGGAATGGGTGACTCCACGGTTACCCATCATAGGAAAGGATGACCGGCGTGCTGTCTACAGCCTCCTTAAGAACCCTGCCGGCATTCTGCTGATCGGCGACCACACATCTCTCACCTGGCTGCATGAGGTTGTTCATGACGCCAACGACAGATCTCCGCTTGTTATGGACAGGGAAGGTGCGATCAGGTGCTTCATCGATCGGCCAAGACGGTCGAGCTTCCAGACAGTTAGCGTATCGCCGTCACGCGCATATCAGATAGCATCCGTCGGACCGGGTTGATCTGCTTAACACCTGACGTCTTAAGCGCACTGCGGGCGTCAGCGATGGGCAGCAAGAGGGTGGTCGAGGGCAATTTCGACAAATCGTAACGCTCGGAAGTTGTGGCAAATGATCTGTTAAACGGACGCTATATGCATATTCGCTTCCATTCCCACAGAGATCGCCTCAGGCCGTATCACTTCCGATAAGCATCAATTATCGGAAGTGATGCGTACAAGCTTCTTGTACGCATATCTTTGCCGTGATATGGTGACTGCAAAAGCCAATAGCGGAGCGCAAAATGCCCCAGACCAGCTACAGGATTAGCGAGGCTCGGAAAAACTTCGCCGAGGTGCTCGAACGCGCCAACCAGGGCGAGGAAATTGTTATCATGCGCGGCAATGAGATCTACGCGCGCATCGGCCCGGCCGATGGCGGCAAGCGGCCGTTCGGCCTGTTGCGCCAGCGCGGCCTCCCGGACGGCCTCTTCGACACGGTCGACGCCGAGCAGGCGGCAATCGACGCCGGCGACTTCAACGACGATACCGGCGTCTGGCAGGGCAAGCCGGCCGACCGCGGGTCCAAGGCATGAAAGTTCTGCTCGACAGCCACGCCGTCTACTGGTGGACGATCGGTAGCGACCGGCTGTCCGACAAGGCCCGGGCGCTGATCGAGGACAAGGCCAACACCGTCCTGGTCAGCGCCGTGTCGTTTTATGAACTCGACAACAAGATGCGCCTGAAGAAGCTCGATTTGAAGCCGCAGGAATTGCGCGCCGCAGTCACCGCGAGCGGTTTGCAGACGCTCGCCATCAGCGATCTGCACGCCGAGCTGGCCGCCAGTTTTGATTGGGATCACCGCGATCCCTGGGACCGCATTCTCGCCGCCCAGACGCGACTGGAACATTGCGCCTTCGTGTCGCTCGACGTTGCCTTCGACGCCGTGCTGCACGAACGAGTATGGTAAGGAGGTTATGGGTGATGATGATACTCGCCGAGATCGAGGAAGCAGCGGAGCGCTTCGAGGAGCTTATCGGATTCGCCCTCCGTCGGGACGAGGTCTATGTTTGCCGTGCCGGGCAGCCCGTCGCCGCGCTTACAGCGATCCCGAAGCTGGACCAAGGTGCGATGGATGATTTTTTGGCGCTGGCAGCCGAGGGCCRCCCGACGATCGGTGATCAGACCTCGAACCACGATGATCTCTATGACGAGAACGGACTGCCGAAATGAGCAGCGCGTCGCCACGTTTGATCGAAAGGCGCGCAGAACAGCTCGCCGCGGTGCTGCCGATTGATCGCCGTGACAAGCTCGCTGAACTCCTGACCGATCAGGACGTCGAGACGCTCAAACACCTCGTCACCGAAGGCATGGGCGACAACACACTGCGAGCGCTGACCTCCGACCTAGCCTATCTCAAAGCCTGGTCGCTTGCTGTAACGGGGAGCCCCCTGCCCTGGCCGGCGCCAGAGGCGCTGCTGCTGAAGTTCGTCGCTCACCACCTGTGGGATCCGGCGAAACGGGAGGGCGATGCCGATCATGGCATGCCGACGAATGTCGACCAGGCCCTGAGAGACAGTGGCTTTCTGCGGTCAACCGGACCGCACGCCCCAGATACGGTGCGGCGACGGCTTGCCAGCTGGTCGACGCTGACCAAATGGCGCGGCGCCGCCGGCACCTTCGCCTCCCCTGCCCTAAAATCGGCAATCCAGCTTGCCGTCCGTGCCGTGCCGCGGCAGCGCCGCCGCAAGAGCGCCAAGGCAGTCACCGGCGATGTGCTGGCAAAGCTTTTGGCGACCTGCAATGGTGACAGTCTGCGTGACCTTCGCGACCGGGCGATCCTGATGGTCGCCTTCGCCTCCGGCGGCCGCCGGCGCAGCGAAGTCGCCGGCCTGCGCAAGGAGCAACTGACACTCGAGCCGCCGGTCGAAGGTGAGGACGGCAAGCCCCTCCCCTCGCTCTCCATCCATCTCGGTCGCACCAAGAATTCTGGTGCCGGCCAGGATGAGGTCGTCTATCTCACCGGTCGGCCGGTAGAGGCGCTGAACGCCTGGCTGGCTGCCGCAAAGATCGACGGCGGCAGCGTGTTTCGGGCGATAGATCGCTGGGGCAATGTTTCGCGGCGAGCGCTCGATCCGAAGGCGGTCAATGATATCGTCAAGCAACGGGTAAAGCAGGCTGGGTTGGACGCTGAGGAGTTTTCCGCCCACGGATTGAGGTCGGGATATCTGACGGAGGCCGCCAATCGCGGCATCCCCCTTCCCGAAGCCATGGAGCAATCACGGCATCGGTCCGTTCAGCAAGCGTCGGAGTATTACAACGACGCCGCGCGGCGAAGCGGCCGGGCGGCGCGGCTCATCGCCTGATCCTGCAAGCCTCAGGCCTGCAGATTGTCCGCCGACATCTTGCCGGACTTCCGGTCCTTGACCAGCTCAAAGCTGATCTTCTGGCCGTCGTTAAGCCCGCGCAGTCCAGCCCGCTCGACCGCGGAGATGTGGACAAACACATCGGCGCCGCCGTCATCCGGCTGGATGAAGCCAAAGCCCTTCGTTGCGTTGAACCATTTGACGGTGCCAGTGGCCATGTTTTCTTCTCCCAGCGGATTCGTAATGACGCGGCACGATGATGCGTTTGCTTGTCGGATGCAAGCAGACAACCTGACCCGCCGACGCGGGCGTTGCCTGTTCAAATTTCCCTCTCGGTCAGGAACTCTTGGGCAGCGGACCCAGAGAAGATCCGCACCGGCTTCTATCCACCGGGTTGCACTTTAATCTCACCTATCGATTGACTCGTGCATGCCTGTTTGCTTGATTAGCCTTCTTGGAGGGCTGGCGATGATCTATGATTGGGACGGCAAGCGGACACGCCGAATTCAGTGGATGCGGCTTGCAACAGCGATAGTCGTTGGGTTGGTGGTGCCACTGACGATCGCTGCGTGGCCTCATGTCCATTGAACCAGCGTTGCGTTTCGATGTCGAGTATCATGTCGCCCACGCACAGAAGTCAGCACAGGTTTGACGACGCGATAAAAAAGGCGGAGAAAGAAGTCATCTTCGCAGGCTCAGAGATCCCTATCCCTGGGTGATTGCGCCCAGATTCTTGACCCCTCGCGTTCGTCTTACAACCGCAGGGGCCTCTCGAATTCATTCCTCCGGACTGCTTGCGAACTCCAGGAGCGGATAGCGGACTTTCAGTCCTTACGACTGAGTCTGCGGAGCGCAGATTCGGTGGCCACGATGGGTCAGAAGGAAATCCCGTCGATCGTTCCGTACTGCGATCAGCCACAGCGAACGAATGTTGACGGCGTCGCAGATAGGCGCCTGCAGTTGACTTGCGACGAAAAGCGCGTACGCAAAACTCAACGCGCAGCCCAGTTTTACCCGTCCTTTTGAAAAGAAATCGTAAATGAGCGAGCCTGTCATCGAAACAGCAATTGAAAACCGCAGTGACTTTGCCCAATGGGCGATCGAACGGTCGCGCGCCATCGTGGCTGATCAAGGCGCCGATCTGGCGCTGGCGGCGCGCGATGGATCAGACGACAAGATCGCCGAGACGGCCAACGCGCTTGGCCAGGCAATTGTCGATGTTTTGCTGGAAGTATTCGATGGACTTCTGCCCGACGCCTGACGCAGCTCAGTCCCTGATAACTGGTGGAAAGGAAAGCTGATGCACAGTTGCCATCACAGACCAGAGCCAGGTAAAATCGCCTAATTCATTGTCAGATCTGGCCCGTCAAGTGAGCCGATTGAGGTATGCATGGCAGAAGCAAACATCGCGTGGGAGCAAGACGGAATCGACTCCGGATGGTTCAAAGCCGACGGCGTTGGATCCGTGAGAAGCAGTTCCAGTTGGCGTCCAGGAGGGTGGTGGTTTCTGCCGATCTGGTCGCCTGATACAGAAGAGCATGATGTTGGTCCGTTCAAGAGCAAACGCGCCGCAATGGCGGAGGCAGAGCGCCTAACCTCTCTGCGCCTTGTACAGGAAGCGTAACTGCCGTTTTGCTTGCGGCCCATCACGTCGCAAGCCCCCTAGTAAGCGAACGCAGATGCATTTGGCATCGCGCGGGCCGAGGTCGAGCCTCAATGAGACCGGTGGTGCGTAAAGCCTGGACCGTGAGTTCGACATTCGGGCCACGAGCGCCCCAGCGACGATGTATATTGTCAAGATCTCTTCGTTTGCCGTGGCCTGTTTCATCGTTGGCGTTTCGGACGACAGCGACGCCCTTGGTGACGAATTTACCTGCGAGGGTGTCATCAGACGCAAAAATCCGCGGTCACCCACGCGCGTTGCGAGACGCGTTGCTGGGGCCGTGATCGGAAGCGCAAAGTATCTCATAAATACAAAAGCCCGGCGCGGGAGGAGGAGGCGCCGGGCTTTAGAAAAATGACCGTCGGCTGGGAGGAGGAGTGCCGTTGGTCTCGCGAAACCGATTGGGAGGAGGAGTATCGGCTCCGACAATCGAAATCTAATGCTGCGTCGCTTCTACAGCAACAAGGCATGTTGCATACCTGCCATGCATGTCGATGTTTGGGATGATAATCCCCGAGAAAAGCTCACCCAAGCGCCGTCGGGTCAAACGTTTCGGACGCGGCTCTCCTGTCTCGTTCATTCTGGTTCCTTCGTACCCAGCGCCAGAACGGATCGTCCGACACCTCAGCTAAGACGTCGGGGACCTTACTGAGAATTTCGGATGCGGTGTCCGGAATCGTCACGCCATAGCGTCCGATCAACCAGCTGCGGAAGGCGACATTGACGTCGCTCTGATCAGGCGGCTCAGTTGGCGTTTCCAGACAAGCGCTGATCTCCCAATAGCCGATGGCGAGAAGGCGCAAGAAATCCAGCGGCGTTTGGCTCAGCATGCAGACGAGCCCTTCTGAGCCCAGATGCACGATCTGCCGGCGCCCCTCGTCATCCAGCCAGAAGGCGGCGCATGACCCATCGCTGCCAGTTCGTGCGAATGCGACGAGCCGCTCTTCAACGTTTGGGACAACGTCGCCGAACCACGCCCTTCCGTTTGCACGCGCTTGCTGCGGTGTCTCGACGCGGAAGAGGATCGCCGTCAGATAATCCTCTTCCAGCTCGTTCTCCGAGCCAAGCAGGCCAAGCTTGTCGCCGGGATAGCGCACGCTCGGCATAAAGTAACCGTTCGTATCCATCCATTCGAACAGTTCTCGGAACTCGTTCGGCAACGACATGGTCGTCGGCATCCGATCGGCCATCACCTCCGCGTATCCTTGTTTTCCCATGGCGCCCACCCGCATGAATAATAGACATCGCTCAGCAGAACACCGTCCGGACAATCATTCAAGATCGACTCTCAGAACCCATTGGAGCCGCGCTTTAGGGGCGATCATCGGTTTTGACGACAAGCGGCAGACGGTCGAAGATCAAATGCGTGTTGGCATCGATTCCCGTCTATCTCGTTTAGACATGAGGTACGCTAGACCGACACTAATCGAAATAGGATTGCACAGCTGATTTTTGACAGCCGTGCAGAACAGATTTTTTTCTTTTTTATTCAGTTGGTTGCGAGATAAAAGCCAATGTTTTGCACGCATCGCTTTTCGTGTTAAGACTTTGTTAACTAAAAATCATTTGCCCGCAAGCCAGAATCGCCGTTATTAATAACGCTTATTGTCCCGCGTGAACGGGAAAAGCGTTATTCTGGAATCGGCGATATGAACATAGCACCCAACGGTGAGGCGCTTGATTTTGATCAGGAGATTCTCCAGCAGGGGGAACTCATCTCCGACAATCTCAATATGCTGCGCCTTGAGCAATATCCGCCCAACGCGGAGAAGGGGCTGCGTTCGTTTTCCCTTGCCGAAGTCGCCGACTACCTCGGGGTGACGCAAAATCACATCAAGAAGCTCCATCTTGAGGGCAAAGGGCCGGTGCCTGCAACTACATCTTCGGGCCGCCGCACCTACACGGCGGTACAGATGCTGGAACTCCGCCAATTCCTCGACAAGAACGGTCGCAGCGATTTCAAACGTTACGTTCCACATCGCCGGCAGGGTGAGCCGTTGCAGATCGTTTCAGTCGTCAATTTCAAAGGTGGATCCGGAAAGACCACGACTACCGCCCATCTCGCGCAATATCTTGCTCTGACCGGTCACCGCGTACTGGCGATCGATCTCGACCCGCAGGCGTCGTTGACTGCTCTGCATGGCATCCAGCCGGAGCTCGATAAGAATCCGTCTCTTTACGAAGCGCTACGCTACGACGAGGCGCGCAAATCAATTACTGACGTCATTCAGTCCACGAATTTTCCTGGCCTCGACATCGTGCCGGCTAATCTGGAACTCCAGGAATACGAGTATCAAACCCCGTTGGCCGCTTCGAGTAAGACGTCAACGGACGGGCGGTTGTTCTTCACGCGAATATCGAGTGCTCTAAAGGAAGTCGACGATCGATATGATGTGGTCGTCATCGATTGCCCGCCGCAACTCGGATATCTGACGCTGACAGCGCTCAGTGCTTCGACGTCAGTCCTAATTACAGTGCATCCACAGATGCTCGACATTATGTCAATGAGCCAGTTTCTTCTGATGCTCGGGGGAATTCTGGAATCCATCAAGGCCGCAGGCGCCAAAGTTAAGCTCAACTGGTTCCGGTATTTGGTGACGCGCTATGAGCCGACCGATGGACCGCAGGCTCAGATGGTGGGTTTTATGCAGGCAATGTTCAGCAAGCGGATGTTGCAGACCCATATGCTGAAATCGACCGCAATCAGTGACGCCGGCATTACAAAGCAGACACTTTATGAAGTCGAGAAAAATCAATTTACCCGCACGACGTATGATCGCGCGCTCGAATGCCTGAATGCGGTCAATGGCGAAATTGCCGCGCTTATTCATAAAGCATGGGGGCGTAAATAATGCCAGTTTTGACAGCCGTGCAGATTGCCAAAACCTTCTGTAAATCCAAACGCTTGATTGCGGTGAGGGGGAAGATCGATGGCTAGGAAGCATCTGTTGGCGAACTTTGCCCAACCTGACAACGACGCCCACCAACGCACCACCGAGACCCGAACTGAATATACCAAACGCGGAGCGTCACGCGCGATGCTGCTATCGCTCGACGAGATGGCCGAGAATTCGGTTCGTCTCCTTGAAGGTGAGGCGGTTGTTTCGATTGATCCAGAGCTTCTCGAAGGCTCCTTCATCGCCGACCGCATTGGTGATGACGAAGCCGACTATGTGCAATTGCGCGAGGCGATCAGGGTATCGGGTCAGTCGACGCCGATCCTTATCCGTCCACATCCGGATGCACCTGGCCGATACATGATTGTCTTTGGGCATCGGCGTGCACGTGTCGCCCGTGACCTTGGAGTTCCTGTCCGAGCCGTTGTCAAACCGTTGGAAGACATCGCACATGTTATCGCGCAGGGTCAGGAGAATTCCGCTCGCGCGGAACTCACTTTCATCGAAAAGGCGCTGTTTGCTCAGAAGCTCCTCGACAGGGGGATGGCCAAGGACGTTGTTAAGGTCGCTTTGACGATCGATGACACGCTTCTCTCGCGCATGTTGTCGGTGGCGGAGGTGATCCCAAGTGATGTCCTCGATGCTGTCGGGGCAGCAAAAGGGGTTGGCCGTGATCGCTGGGAAGAATTGAAGAAGCTTGTGCAGCTTCCGGGCAATGCAGACAGCGCCAGTGTGTTTGTGCGCTCTGACACGTTCGGAGTTTGTCCGGAGGGGGAGCGCTTCAACCTGCTTGTGGCTGAGCTCAAGGTAGTCAAGAAGCCCAAGCGTGCGAGCGCTTCGCCGTCCGTTCAACAGTTTCACGTCGCTGCAAAGGCTGTTGCCGTGACGACCCGCGCGTCAGGTAAGACATTCACCTTGTCCCTGACCTCGAAAGACGCGTCGAAATTCGGAAGTTTTGTCTCCGATCAATTGGAAGCGCTCTACCAGGCATTCCAGGATCATGAGCAATCAAAAGCAGGAGACTAGGCCGCAAAAGAAAAAGGCCCCCTTAACGTTGCCGTCGTGGAAGCCTTCCTCTGATCTAAGCACCCAGAGACTCGCATTTCCACGAATCATAGTCAAGAGTCTTGGCACCGCTTCGGTGAGCAAATTTCTTTTGCCTTTTGAAAGGTGAAGGAAAATGGAGAGTGGAAGTGTGACGACGCCCTTCGGGCGGCGGCCAATGACGCTTGGCATGCTGATTAATCAGCGACGGGCGACGGAAATCGAAACGGGCCTAACCCGCAACAAGTGGCAATTGTTCAGGTCGGTTTGCGAGGCCCGCGCGGATCTCGATGTAACAGATCGTGCGTTGACGGTGCTCGACGCGTTATTGACGTTTTTTCCCGACGATGTGTTGTCAGAGGAGCGAGGGCTGATTGTATTTCCCTCGAATGCTCAGCTTTCCATCAGGGCAAGAGGGATGACGCCTGCTACGCTGCGGCGGCATCTCGCTGTGCTCGTCGAAGCCGGCCTTATCACGCGGAAAGATAGCCCGAACGGAAAGCGTTATGCACGCCGGGGAAGGGAAGGGGAGATAGCCGAGGCCTACGGTTTCAGCTTGGCGCCGCTTCTTGCCCGCGCCATAGAGATCGAAACGATCGCCGCACAGGTCGCGACCGATCGTGAGCTGCTGCGCACGACGAAGGAGCGGGTGACGATCTGCCGTCGGGACATCGCTAAGCTTATCGCAGCTGCAGTCGAGGATGCCGTGCCTGGCAACTGGGAGCAGATYTTTGCGACGTTTCGCACGCTGCTTCTGCGCATTCCACGGGTTCCGACGATCGATACGCTCGCGGCAGCCCTCGAAGATTTGGAGGAACTCAGAGACGGCGTGGTTAAATTGCTGGAAAATCAGATAAAAACACAAAATATCAACACCAATGAGTCTCAGATTGCGCGTCACATACAGAATTCAAACCCCGAATCCACTTATGAACTTGAACCAGCTTCCGAAACAAAGCAGGGCGCGAGGCCGAGTATCGACAATGACCCGTCTGCTGAATCGCAAAGTTTGCCGACCAAAACACTGAGCCCGGCGCCAAGACCAGAAGGGGCGGGCAATCCCGTTGGTTTGAAATCATTCCCGCTGGGGCTGGTATTGCGAGCCTGCCCGCAGATTTCCGACTATGGCCCCGGCGGAGCCGTGACCGCCTGGCGCGACTTGATGTCCGCTGCCGTGGTCGTCCGCTCGATGCTTGGGGTAAGCCCCTCAGCCTACGAGGAGGCCTGCTCCGTGATGGGTCCAGAAAATGCCGCGACGGTCATCGCTTGCATTCTCGAGAGGGGAGGGCACATCAATTCGGCCGGCGGCTACTTGCGGGATCTCACGCGTCGCGCCGAGAAGGGCGAGTTTGCCCTGGGTCCGATGCTGATGGCACTGCTACGCGCGAACGGAGCACCGACAAGGCATGTCAGCTAGCTGACGCGCGTTGTGGCGACCTGCTTCGGCTGAGAAGGGCAGCGCGAATTTGTTCGGTCTTGCTTGGCGGTGTCGAAGGCGAGACAGGTTCCGGAGCGGATGCCGCCGGCTGGTCTCGGTCGCGTTTGAGGCTGAGGAAGCTCTGTTGAGCGGCCAGTCTGTCGGCAGAGGAGAGCGGCTCGATCGGCTTGCCGTCAAGGTCGTGTCGCATGGAATCCGGCTGGGCGCTCGCGAAATAATAGCGCTTCGAATGGACGAATGCTCCGACGGCACGGCGCAATTTGGTAGCGGCGATATCAGGTTTCAAAAGCGCCCGAATTTCGTCGAAGAGGCCGATAGCGAACGGTCGGATCGGATCACTAGAAGCAGTCGGGAGGATTCCGATCGGGCGAACGAGCAGAGCGTTGATCGCTTCTGCCTTTCGGAGGTCGGTTTCTGTTGCCGGGATTGGTCCACGGCTAACGGTCCAAGGTTTGTCCATGTGCTCACTTCTTTTTGTCCGCCAATAGAACGCAATTGTGAAGCGATGTTGACGCTGATCGTTAAACTGCCTGCTTTTGAACTGGGTAGACCGGCGGTCGACCTGCCATCGCTCGGGTGTGCTGCAAAGACCGCGTCTCTCGAAGGCGAAATCAAGCCAAGCCGGGAACGGTGGGATTTGGGGTGGCGGCGGAGCAATTCAGAGGAAGAGGAGGGAAGGGGGATTGCTGGCGGGTTGAGATGGTCGGAGAGAGGCTCCGGCAGGCCCGCTGCGGAGACATGACATGGCCAAAGCCATTCAGAAAATCACCCTCAACCGGTCCGAAGACATCCCCTTTGACAAGCTCGAGCTGTCGCAGCGGAATGTGCGCAATATCAAGGGTGGCGTGTCGATCGAGGATCTTGCAGAGGACATCGCCCTTCGTAAGCTCCTCCAGAGCCTCAGCGTGCGGCCGATTATCGGCGGCGACGGCGAGGAAACAGGGCGCTATGAGGTTCCGGCCGGTGGCCGCCGCTATCGTGCCCTTGAACTGCTGGTTAAGCAGAAGCGAATGGCAAGAACGGAACTCGTTCCTTGCATCGTCAAGCGCGACAGTGTGACTTCAGCCGAGGACGATTCTCTGGCCGAAAACGTCCAGCGTGCCGATCTTCACCCTCTGGACCAGTTCCGGACGTTCCAAACCCTTCGAGATCAAGGCCTCGATGAGGAGGACATTGCCGCACGCTTCTTCGTGTCGGTTGCGACGGTTCGGCAGCGCCTGCGGCTGGCGTCCGTTTCGCCACGGCTACTCGACCTTTATGCGGACGACCAGATGAAGCTCGAACAGGTCATGGCCTTCTCGATTACCAACGATCATGTTCGGCAGGAGCAGGTTTGGGATACGGTCTCACGCTCGCATTCGCGGGAGCCCTATTATGTCCGCCGGCTGCTCACTGAGACCGCGGTGCGGGCCAGTGATCGCCGCRCAATCTATACCGGGATCGGCGCATACGAAGCTGCCGGTGGTGTTGTTATGCGAGACCTCTTTGAGCAGGACGGCGGCGGATGGCTACAGGATCCTGCACTTCTCGAACAGCTCGTATTCGAGAAGTTGAAGACCAATGCCGAAGCGCTGAAAACAAACGAGGGCTGGAAGTGGGTCGATGCCGCCCTCGATTTCCCCTATGGCCACACCTCAGGTCTGCGCAGGTTCTACGGCGAACGGGCTGACTTCACTGAGGACGCGCTCGCTCGCCATGATCAAATCAAGGCGGAATACGAAAAGCTCGATGCCGAATACGCCGAGGCAACCGAATATTCGGAGGAAATTGAAGCCCGGCTTGGGGAGCTTGGGAGTGCGCTGGATCAGTTGAACGATAGGCCTTACGTCTTCGATCCCGACGAGGTCGCACGCGGCGGCGCATTCATTTCGCTCAACGCTAATGGCGAGTTGAAAGTCGAGCGTGGTTTCGTTCGGCCCGAAGACGAGCGCGCTGTGGAGACTGAGAATGGCGATCCAGTCGAATCCGAAGGCGAAATATATGGTGAGGTCCCAGCTTCGAGCGGCGGTATTTCGGTGAACGGCAACCCGGTTTCCAGCGAGCAGGTCGAAGAGGAAGAAGACACGCTTCGCCCACTTTCCGATCGCCTGGTCCTCGATTTGACGGCAACCCGAACGGTGGCGCTCCGCAATGCGCTGGCCAACGATCCGGTTATGGCCTTCATCGCAGTGCTGCACGCCTTCGTGCTGAAGACCTTCTATCCCTATGGCTCCGACTCATGCCTGGAACTGACGCTTCAGAGCGCCAAATTCAGCCAGACCCAGGGCCTCGGCGACACCGCATGGGCAAAGGAGATCGATCAGCGGCACGAGGCATGGGGGCAGGATCTCCCCAAGAACTCCGACGATCTCTGGGATTTCCTGATCCGGCTCGATGAGGTCAGCCGGCAGGTCTTGTTCGCACATTGCGCTTCGCTTTCGCTGAACGCCGTTGTCGAGCCCTGGAACAGACGCACCCGCGCTCTCGCCCATGCCGATCAGGTCGCGCGATCCATCGGGTTCGACCTGGTCGAAGCGGGATGGACGCCGACGGTCGACAGCTATCTTGGCAGAGTGACCAAGGCGCATATCCTGCAGGCCGTCCGTGAGGCGAAGGGTGAACAGTCGGCACAACTCATCGATCACCTGAAGAAGCAGGACATGGCGCGCGAAGCCGAACGGCTGCTGGAAGGCAGCGGATGGCTCCCTGAAATGCTGCGCCTCGCAGGGGACGAAACTCCTGATCAAGGCGCTGATGCTGCGGCGAACGAGGCCAGCGGCGACAGCATCGCCGGGGCCGCTTCTGTCGTCCTTCCGGCTTTCCTGGCTGAGGACGCAGAGCATAGCGATACCGAGTTCGCATCAGATGATGACCTGCAGCAGCACCTCGACGCTGCCGAATAAACGAGCCTTTGCTGGAAAACGCCAAGGCCTGTTCGTACCATGCGGGTCAAAAATGACAAAGCGGCGTTCGCGCCGCTTCTTTCTGATTTCAATCCCCCTGTCCGGCCTTTGTGCCGGGCTCTTTCGTTTCAGGAGACTGCACATGAACATGATTTCCAATGCTCAACCGGTATCCTCCGGCTTCAATGTCGACATCTCGCGCGGCCAGCGCATTGGCCGCGTGTCATCCGAATGGTTTTCCCGGCCAGACGACGAGCGATACCTCTCGCTTTCTGAACTCCATGACGCAGTGAGGTCCCGTGCCGACCGCGCCCATGCCCGGACGGTGGAAAGCTCTGCCATTCGTGTCGAGGCGAGCCGCAACAATGCTGAGAAACTGGAGCTGGTCGTGCCAGGTCAACAACGGGCCATTGCGCCGACGCATTGGAGCTACGGTCAGCTCTGCAGCTTGGTTGGTGCACCGGCAAGCTATATGCGTCAGCTTCCTGCACCGCTCGCGGCGATCAATCTCCAGCATGGCCTGCTCAACCATCGGGCTGAACTGGTGAAGACGCTCGAACTGGATGACGGCCGCATCGAACTCAGAGCCGTGACCGGTCCCGACTACGGCCGGATCTGGGACCACGAGCTTGTGTCGGCGGTGATAAAAATCGCCGGCAATGGAACCGGCGACACCATCTGGAAGGTGCCGGGGCTTTTGGATTGGACGAGCATGACGCACAATCCCTTCGTCGACATCACCAAGGATACGACGACGCTCTATGCTTCCGATCGCGATGTCTTCCTGTTCCTGGTCGACGACACCCATCCGATCGAGGCCGGACGCTTGCCGAACGGTGAACCGGATCTCTTCTTCCGTGGCTTCTATGCCTGGAACTCGGAGGTTGGATCGAAGACGCTCGGCATTGCCTCGTTCTACCTTCGTGCCGTTTGTGCCAACAGAAACATTTGGGGCGCGGAAAATTTCGAGGAAATCAGCATCCGGCATTCGAAGTTTGCGGCGGAGCGGTTCGCCCATGAGGCGGCGCCGGCGCTGACGAGTTTTGCCAATTCGTCGCCGGCCGCATTCGTCGCCGGTATTCGGGCCGCGCGAGAACGGGTCGTTGC